>JBILTD010000027.1:0-13430 GCA_044371695.1 Crocinitomicaceae bacterium
CCGCATCATCTGCCCTGCCCGAAACCTCAGCTCTTTTAAGTAAGCGTGTTTTCAATTCTTGCTCTTCAACCTCAAGGGCTAACATCAAAGAAATTTGTGTATTCAAACTCGAAAGAAACTCATCAAGAGCCTGAGCTTGAGCATTTGTTCTAGGGAAACCGTCAAAAATAAAACCTTTTGGATCGGCATGTTTGGCTACTTCAGAACGCAACATATCAATAGTTACGGCATCAGGCACTAACTGGCCAGCATCCATGTAACTCTTGGCTAACTTACCAAGTTCGGTCTCACCTTTGATATTAGCACGAAAGACATCACCTGTTGAGAGGTGAACTAAATTATACTTTTCAATAAGTCTTTCTGATTGGGTTCCTTTGCCTGCCCCTGGAGGGCCAAATAGTACGATATTGAGCATAACTAATTGATTAATTGATATATTGACTTAAGTTCTCGACCATATTCTTTGTAATCAAGCCCATAACCAACAACAAATTTATCAGGGATTTCAAAACCAACAAATTCGGGCTGGTGCTTGCCTTTATAGGCCTCAGGTTTGAGTAAAAGTGTACAAATGGAAATACTAGCAGGTTGTTCAGATTCTAGTAAGGTAAAAATTTTGTGCATAGTCACGCCAGTATCAAGAATATCTTCTAAAACGACCACGTGTCGATCTTTCAAACTGGTTTGCAAACCGATGAGTTCGTCTACCCTTCCGGTTGATTGCGTACCTTGGTAAGAACTGACTTTGACAAAACTAATTTCAGGTTTACACTGGAGTTCACGGAGCAAGTCTGCAGCAAATAGAAAGGCGCCGTTGAGCACCGCTAAAAATAATGGATCTTTACCGGTGAACTGGGTATCAATTTCTTTTGCCAAAGCCTCAATGCGTGTTTGAATTTGCGCTTGATCTATGAAAGGAACAAAAGAAAGGTCGTGTATTTGAACCGCTGCACTCATCTTGCTTACAAAGGTACAATTTTAAACGTATCTTTGCGCCATGGCAAAAACTTGGTACGGAAGCGAGTACAAAATCGGCGTACTCGGAGGAGGACAACTAGGACGCATGCTCATTCAAGCAGCGAATAGTCTTGACATTCAATTACATATGCTTGATCCAGACCCTCAGGCACCGTGTGCAGCTATTGCCCACTCCTTTGAAAACGGCTCTTTGCTCGATGCCCAAACCGTTCTCAATTTTGGTCAAGACAAAGATTTGATCACTGTAGAAATAGAAAACGTCAATACGGACGCCCTCAAAACACTGGTTCAAAAGGGTGTAAAAGTATATCCGCAACCAGAAGTATTAGAATTGATCCGTGACAAAGGTTTTCAGAAAGATTTCTACAAGAATAATGAGATTCCTACCGCTCCATACATTTTCTGGGAGCCCAATAATAGCTCAGAAATCCCCTTTGAATTCCCAGTTGTGCACAAATTGCGCACAGGTGGTTACGACGGCAAAGGAGTTCAAATTATCAAGGACGAAGCAGCGCTTAAAAATAGTTTTCAGGCGCCGTCTATCATTGAGGCCTGCATCCCCTTTTCGAAAGAACTTTCAGTGATTGTTGCTAGAAACGAGCAAGGGCAAACCAAATGTTTTCCGCTTGTAGAGTGCGAATTCAATCCAGAGGCTAACTTAGTTGAATTCTTGTTTTCACCCGCGGCTGTTTCTACAGAAATAGAAAATAAAGCCCAACAAATTGCCATCGATATCATTGAAAAACTCGACATGATTGGTCTGTTGGCCGTTGAATTTTTCTTAACCACAGACAACACACTTTTGGTCAATGAAATTGCCCCAAGACCACACAATAGCGGGCATCATACCATTGAAGTTTGCCAGAGTTCTCAATTTGAACAGCATTTGCGTGCCATCCTGAACCTACCACTCGGATCAACTGAGCTTATTCAGGCGGGCGCTATGCTCAATTTGATTGGCGAGAAAGGTCATGAAGGCCCAGTTTATTATGAAGGCCTTGAAGAAATACTTGCCTTGCCAGGAGTTCATCCACACCTGTATGCCAAAGCACAAACCAAACCCTTCCGAAAAATGGGACACATCACCATCACCGGATCCAATATGCAAGAGGTTCGTCAAAAAGCAGCAATCGTCAAAGAAAAAGTAAAAGTCATTTCTAAATAGCTTCCAAGAAGCATATTCAAAAAAAGAGCCGCTTGCAGCGGCTCTTTTTTTTATAAAGTGATGATTGATCTAGCTATCAAACTGATCAACGAATGATTAATTTCTTTTGGATGCGTTGTCCGTTCATTTCTAACTCGACCAAATAAAGGCCTGGCGCATAGTTAGAAGTATTGATACCGACCTCAAAATCACCTTGAAGGCTGCCATACTGACGACCCTGCAAAATGCTTCCTTTTGCGTCGAGTACTCTGAGACTAACTTGTGCTTTAGATGGAATGTGCATGGTAATATTGGTGAAATCTGTAGCTGGGTTTGGTGCCACAACCAACATTTGTTCTAAAAGAACACCTGAAATTTCTTCTAAACCTGCTACATATCCATTTTGAACAGCTCCATCAATAGTGGTGTAGCCTGCGTTATCTATTTTTCCTTGCGGCTCAATGAGCATGCCGACAATATGCATTTGGGTTTCATCCCAAGTAGTTGGCAAGGTAAATGTAAAGTTTGCTGTATAGGCATCTCCTACCGCTGTGCTGCTTGGCACAACACCAGTTTGCCCTGTAAAACTTGGGGCAATTGCTCTGGCCACGTGATCATAAACCATCTGAGCGGCAGGCACAGGACTAGGTAAAGATTCATAACCACCCATTACACCGTTGTTTCCGCCAGCATAGGCATTGGCTTGATTATAACCAGCACCTGTTCCAGTTACACCATCTTCGGTAAGTACACAAGCAATTTTGTAGGCACCTGTAGTAGCCTGAGCCATAGTTGTGGTAATCGATACATTGAGTTCACGGGTTGCAGCATCCCAAGTGGCGCCGTTGGTAATAATACCTTTTGGTGCGGTTTGCAAACGCGTAAAGAAGTCAGTGCCCATTTGAGAAGGATCAACATCACCTAAACGGTCTACCAAAGCACTCGGATACCCTCCGATGAGTGTTCCAATTCCGTCGTCATAAGCCGTAACTGTCATAGGGTCACCGTTGTGGACTGCAATACCAGCCCAATAACCAGCGTAATCGGCTTGGAATTTATCCATAAATACTGCTCCTCTCGGACACCACTGACACCATGTACCCGTTGCCTCTTCGCCAACAACAATTTTGCCTGCTGCCGGAACAACCGGATTTACTTCTTGTATTAGGGTGTTGTCATTGACGTTGTCATCGTTGCCGCCATTGATATTTGAAATGGTAACCACAGCATTCATGGCACCAGCAACAAGATTGAGCGCTGGAATAGCTACAGTATAGCTGCCGATGCTTGGAATATTGACACCGGTAACATTTTGAGAATAATTTTGCCCGTTGTAATTCAAGTTCACATTAAAGGATGTCAAAGCCGTTTGACCCGCATTGAGGATAGAAACAGTTGGGCTTACATTCTGACCAGCAATAAAACCTCCCATGTCAAGTGAAGACACCATGGCATTCAAGGCTGGTAAAGTATAGGCCTGATGATCAAAACTTACGTTGTCCATAAAAAATTGATCATTTTGCAATGGATAGATATCGGCTGAAGCTACGGCATTCACCCCATTTACCTAAGTGCCTACTAATGTATTATTGATATAGGCCTTCCAAACGTGCAAAGTAAGATTGGCTTCAATTTTAAGATTGAACCAAGTTGCTTCTGGGTAGTTGCCCGTGCATAAATTAGAACTGATACCATCATCGATCACTAAAGAACCAGCATCCATATAGACATTTAGCGCCCATACAGAACCAATGGTTTGAGAACCTTGAACATTGTAGTAAGCACCTTTTCCTGAATTCACATAAAAATCTGAACTAAGGGTAAAAATACCATTGTTATAAAGCTGCCCGAAATTCAGAACTACATCTTGAGGCCCTCCATTGGCAGAAGTTGAGGCAAAGTAAATAGAGTTGGGTGCACTGGCTGCGTTATTGTTGGAAATAGTGACATCTAGCGCGTTACCTTCGGCGCCTGACCATGTAGTCCAGGCTGTCGATTGCGGCCCTAAATAAGAACCTGCGGCATAATTATCAAAATTGTCAGAGAATAATTGTGCGGTTGCAATAGGTGCGGTAAATAGCAATCCGGCAAAAATTAGGAACGATTGTTTCATGGTTTTAAGGTTTTAGCACTACAATTTACTAAAATCCTGCTGAAACAACTAATGATAGCTAAACTTTTAATTTATGAGTGGGATACTTTTATCTTGCTTAGATGACGCAAGACCTCTGCCGCCCCCATTAAACCAAAAAGTGCTGGCATGTAACTAACCGTACCGTAAAAACTCTTTTTGTAACGAGTTCCGTCGGTCATTTTTAAAGAATGGGGCTGCTGTACTTCTGTGGAAAATACAACTTTAACCCCCCTATATGAAGCATGCTTTCGCTTCATGCGCTTTTTTATATGCGCACCGAGTTTACAACCCGAAAGCTGCTCCATATTTGAAACCCTCACTTGAGTCGGATCCGTTTTTCCGCCCGCACCCATATGAGAAATGATTTTAATTTTCAAACGCTTACACGCTAAAATCCATTCTAATTTCGGGGTTACCGAATCGATGCAATCCATGACGTAATCGGGCTCGTCTGTTTTTAAAATCTCCCAAACACGTTCGGGCAATACAAATTCTTCCATGACAATTAATTCACACGCAGGATTAATATCCTTGATGCGCGCAGCCAGAACCTTCGCCTTATTCTGATTAATAGTTGAATCCAAAGCGGTCAACTGCCGATTTTTGTTGGAAGGGTCAAATACGTCGCCATCGATGATGGTCATTTTGCCAACGCCAGCTCTTGCGATAAATTCTGCAGCATAAGAACCAATACCGCCAAGTCCAACAATCAGGACATGTGCGGACTTCAGTTGGGTCATACTCTGCTCACTCAAGAGTAACTCTGTTCGTTCTAACCAGTTTGTCATTTTCTCATTTTTCGGGGCAAAATTACTATATTCGGCAGGTAAACTAAAATTGCAATATGGAAAATACAAAGAAGAATGGTCACCCAACAGGACTTTGGTATTTGTTCGGGACCGAAATGTGGGAGCGTTTTGGGTATTATTTAATGCTCGGAATTTTCTCACTCTACATGATTGATGGCTGGAATAACGGCGGAATGGGCTTTGATGCCGAAAAAAAATCTGATATCTACGGAACTTACTTAGGTTTAGTCTACCTCACCCCATTTATTGGAGGGCTATTGGCTGACCGAATTTTAGGTTATCGTCGCTCCATTATCATCGGAGGACTCATGATGTCTGCCGGATATTTTGCGCTTTCATTACACAGTGAAACTTCTTTTTACATTGCCTTACTATTGATCATTTTAGGGAATGGTTTCTTCAAACCAAACATTTCAACTTTGGTAGGAAACCTCTACTCGTCTGATGATTTAAAGGATAAAAAAGATGCCGGATACAACATCTTTTACATGGGTATCAATATTGGTGCGTTCATTTGCAACTTCGTAGCTGCGTACATGCGCATCAACTACGGATGGGGCCACGCCTTTGCTGCAGCAGGTGTTGGGATGCTCATCGGGGTTGGCGTATTCTTGCTTGGTACCAAGCACATCAAACATGTTGATGTCGTAAAGCCGGTTCAAGATTCCGATATGTCAACGCTAAAGATCCTGTCTTATACGGTTTTGCCAATGTTCATCTTTGGTATTTTAGGCTATATGCTACCAGGTAACTTCTTAGGCTCAGATACCAACGATGCCTTTATTATCGGATGTTTACCAGTCATTGCGTTCTTTATTTACTTAGCCTTTACAGGTGATGCCAAAGAAAGTCGTGCCATTAAAGCTTTATTAGCTGTTTTTGCTTGCGTGATTTTATTCTTTGCGATTTTCCACCAAAATGGTGATGCGCTTACCGTTTGGGCTGAAGACCACACCGACCGCGAAATGAGTGCAGGTGTGGCCGATGTAGCTGACCAATTAGGAATGGCTCAAATTGTTGTGAATAATAAAATTGTCAGTGCACCAGCAGCAGAATTCAAGGCAACCATCGATTCTTTGCGTAAAGTGGAAGAAGGTATGCCAGCAGTCTCTAAAAGCGAACTTAAGGCAAAATCCGATTTTTCTTCGAGTATTTCTCAACTTGAAAAATCAAGAAAATACTTTGAAACACTACCAGCCGACAAGGTTCCTGCCGAAGGCAAAGATTTAAAACTTTACTCTACCGAGCTTTACCAATCCATGAACCCATTCTGGGTAGTGGCGCTTACACCTGTTGTTGTTGGTTTCTTTGGTTGGATGCGTCGCCGCAAGCGCGAGCCATCTACACCGACAAAAATTGCAATCGGTCTAGTCATTACCGCACTTTCTGCACTCGTTATGGTTGGGGCTGTATTTGCTACCAACGACATGACACTTAAGGCAGGTTCTATGTGGTTATTCGCTTCTTACGGAGTAATTACAGTCGGTGAGCTTTGCTTGTCTCCTATGGGGCTTTCATTGGTTTCTAAATTATCTCCACCACGAATTACCGCACTAATGATGGGTGGTTACTTCTTGGCGATTTCCGTTGGAAATAAGTTATCAGGTATGTTGTCTAGTTTATGGGAAGAATTCCCACAAAAGGAAAATTTCTTCTACCTCAACTTCGGACTCGTGATGGCAGCAGCTGTCATCTTAATCTTGATGCTCAAGTGGCTCAATAGCGTGATGCGCGAGAACAACGTTCAATAAAAAGAAATGATTTTTTGAAAGGCCCCAATCGGGGCCTTTTTTTATTATCTTCACTTTGCTAAAAAAATAAACCTTCATCTTAGACTACAGACTCAACAAAACCCTTCACCATGCAAACAATCGAATCTATCCAAGACTTTAAAGGCACTTACCCTAAACAACTTTGGAGTCTTTTCTTTACCGAAATGTGGGAACGCTTTTGCTTTTACGGAAACCGCGGCATGCTCATGATTTTCATGACCGACATTTTACTTTTTAAGGAAGGGGATGCAAATCTCAAATATGGCGCCATCCAAGCTTTTGTTTATGCATTTACGTTTATTGGCGGTTTGTTTGCCGATAAAATTTTGGGTTTCCAAAAATCATTACTTTGGGGCGGCGCTCTCATGATCATGGGTAGCACCATTTTAGGAATTGATGCAAGCCGTTTTTTCTTCTATGGCATTTGTTTAATCATTGTCGGCACAGGATTTTTCAAGCCTAATATTTCAACAATGGTTGGTGAGCTTTACAAGCCTGGCGATGTGCGCCGCGACGCTGGTTTTAGCTTGTTTTATGCAGGTATCAATATTGGCGCCTTGCTTGGAGGTGGATTGTGTGTATATGTCGGCAAAACCTATAGCTGGAATTTTGCTTTCTTACTTTCGGGAATATTCATGGCAGTTGGGCTTTTTAACTTTTTACTCACTAGAAAAAATTTAGGCCCTATTGGACTTTCTCCAAAGGTAGCAAACCCTGGCACCCTACCGCGCCAACAAAAATTAGTTTATCTAGGTACGCTCTTAGCATTGCCATTAGTGTATATCATGATCACGAACACGGCCTACACCGATCTTTTCATGTATATCATTGGCCCTTTAACGTTGGTTTTTCTCATTTTTGAAATGAAAAAACTCGATGCCGCTGCCATCAAACAACTATTTGCAGCACTCATCTTTATTTTCTTAAGTATTGTTTTCTGGGCTTTCTTTGAGCAAAGCGGTGGCTCATTGAGCTTGGTTGCCCGCGACTTATTAAGTAATGACCTCAGTGTTGTAAAAATAGATCCGAATGTAGTTAATAATAGCGCCAATTCGTTGTTTGTCATCTTATTAAGTACAGCAATTGGGGCCCTCTGGATTTGGTTGAAAAAACGCAATATCGAACCTAACTATTACCAAAAGTTCGGCTTCGCTTTTCTCTTTTTAAGTTTAGCTTTTTACATCTTTTATGCACTGCGCTTCTCCTTAAACAGCGAAGGCATGGCTTCATTATGGCTTTTCACGTTGGCTTACCTCATCATTTCAATCGGTGAACTCTTCCTTTCACCAATAGGGCTTTCGTTAATGACCAAACTCTCTCCGAAACACTTGTGGGGCATCATGATGGGTATGTGGTTTTTAGCCTCCGCTTACGGACAGTACTTCGCAGGTATTTTGGGTGCAGGCATGGCTAGCCCTGATGAAAAAGCAAGTTTAGCAACGCGTTTGGACGGCTACACCCAAGGTTATTTGCAGTTAGCCATTTACGCGCTAATTACAGGTGTTGTGGTGATTTTAGCCTCAAGATGGCTAAATAAATTAATGCAAACCAACGAAAAGGAAGCTTAATAAAGTCTTTTTTGCACTAAATTGGCCACCTTCTGATAAAAATGTTGGGGCTGATACGTGCGCCATTCTAGTTCGTCGAGTTCGCCTCCCATCGCAAAATACTGATCGAGGTGGATGCGCTGAAATTCTTTACTGACATGTTCATGAAAATTGACCATTGCAACCCAGCCATCTTCGATGTCATCGAACCACTCTTCGTAATAACAATCATCTGAATAATGAAAGTTCAGGATGTTTTCTCCAATCAAAATAAACTGATTGATCTCCATTGAAATGAGCGGATCAATCACATCGCGCTTCAGAACCATGATGTCATTTTCAATGGCATCGTTCCATTCTCCGATGAGTTCAATAACGGCATATTTCTCCTCATAATCAACGAATAGCACCTTTAAAAAGAGCGTTTGTGAACCAAAATCGTCCCATTGAGGGTGAATATAAAAATTGTAGACCGTGTTGCTAAAAGAAAATTCGCTGTACTCGCGGCCATAAAAAGGTGAAGATGGATCTTCAGCGGAGATGTAGTAGCCGCGCCAATTATAGAAGGGTTCAACGAAATGCATGGCGCAAAATTACAAGGATTCTCGTAACTTTGGGCCGTGGGAAAAGATAAGTTAAAGCGATTTGCAGCCATTAAAACGTTTGCAAATGTACACGAGCCAGTTATGGGTGAACCTTTTGCTCTTAAAGGCAATTGGCGTCAAGATGTTTTTGGAAATACAAATCCGATTATTCTCGAATTAGGATGTGGTAAAGGCGAATATGCCGTTGGGATGGGCAGGCATTATCCCGATCAAAATTTCATCGGTGTTGACCTCAAAGGAAACCGCATTTACATTGGTGCCAAAGAAGCACTTGAAACCAATTTGAAAAATGTCGCCTTTCTCAGAACCCGCATCGATTTCATCTTGGATTATTTTGAAGTTGGAGAAGTGGATGAAATATGGCTGACCTTCTCAGACCCGCAACCGCAAAAAGCCAGAAAAAGGCTTTCCTCCCCTATTTTTACAGCCCGTTACAAGCAGATCTTGAAGCCAGGAGGTATCATTCATATGAAAACGGATTCAGATGTGCTCTTTGATTACACCCTTGAGCAAATTGAAGAACATGGTCATGAAATACTCGCTTGTTACCCAGATTTGTACGCCAATTTACCTCAAGACTTAGACCAACAAACCAAAGAAATTTTTCATATCAAAACCTACTATGAAGAATTCTTTAGCAAGCGCGGTCATGTCATCAAATATTGCAAATTCAGATTAGCGCAATAGTTGCAGTAGTCTTTAGCAATAAGGTACTACTTATTTTCTGATGATGGTGTAATTGGCATAATGGGTGTCAATCCCTATTTTTTTGAGCCAATCTTTGAGGATGTTTTTGAGCCTTTTTTTATGACGCGTAATATCGGTTTCAAAAACCCAATTTCTTTTAGCAATTCGGGCTTGCACGCAAGCCGGATGCGTTGCTTCAAAACGCGCCAACTGGTGGATATGATCTTCGTAGTCAAAGCGCTCGGCCACCTTGACGTTTTTGTCGAGCCAAGCGTCGTCGTGCCAAAGCTTATGAAAGTTCTCTTGCTTGCGTTGCATGGCTCTTGGGTCTTTTACCCAGCCGTAATGAAAAACCCTCGCATTGATAGCTGCTACCTTTAGTTTTTGGTCTGGTGCCTTGCGAAAGCCTTGTGCATCTCGGTAAGAGCGTATCTGTCGGCCTGGCTTAATGATCCTGATTTCCTTTTTGTACCAATTGTTTGAGATCCCGACGTAGTCATAGGAGCCGTAAAAATGCAAGTAATTGAAGAGCAGGCCATCCACTTCGTGGTCATGTTGGTATTTGTGAAGAGCCGCTAAAATTGCCGGATGATCCTCCTCGTGAATGACTTCATCGCCTTGAATATAAAAAGCCCAATCGGCTTCAGGGTCAATGGCGGCAAGTGCTTTGTCGGTTTCTAGGGCCAAAACTGCACCGTTTGCACGCAGGGTGTCATCCCAGATGGTTTGTATCACCTTTACCTTGGGGTCAATGTTTTGAATGAGTTCAAGGGTTTGATCTTCAGAATTACCCACGGCAACAACAACCTCATCGCAAAGCGGCAAAATAGATTGAATAGACTCGACTACAGGGTAGTCAAGGGTGATAGCATTGCGTATAAAGGTAAAACCGCTGACTTTCAAGCTTATTTGTCTAGCACCTTAGGGATTCTGAAATAATCGGAATCTTTTTTAGGCGCATTGAAGAGTGCTTCTTCATGGGTGGTGCTTTGAACAGCTTCATCTGGTCTGAGTCGGTTGACTTCTTCAGACATAAAAATAAGTGGTTCAACACCGTTGGTATCAAGTTCGCTAAGTTTATCTACGAAAGAGATCATGCGCTGCATGTCTTGACGAATGGCGTCTTTCTCGGCACCTTCAAACGAAAGGCGAGACAAATGCGCGATGTGGTCAATGAGTTCTTCAGATAATTCCATGGTGTAAAATTACATTTTTTTCATGAGTTCAGGATGCGCAGCTTGAAGAGGTGCTTCAATCAGAGCGAAGCACTTTTTGGAAAGGTCATCAACGGAGGAAACTTCAATTTCTTCAGCTGAAATGAAGGGATGCACATATACCTCAACCACACCCGGATGAGCTGGCCCTAAAATAATCGTAGGATCAGAAAATAAGTGGAAGTTTTGCGTAAAAGTTAAAGGCAGGATAGGAACTTTGAGATCTTTGGCCAAACGAAAAGCACCATTTTTAAAAGGTAAAAGTTGTGGAATATTGACTTCCGAAATGGTTCCTTCTGGAAATATAACAATGGACCAACCAGCTTCGATGGCTTTTTTTGCTTGTACAAAAGCTTGGCCTGCCTTTGATTTATCTTTGCGATAAACCGGGATGTTGAGTGCCTTGAAATAAGTACGTACAATCGGATAGCGCAAAATTTCAGCCTTGCCTAAAAAAGCAAACGGATGATGTGGCAAAATGGAATGCAGTAAAAAGATATCAAGGTAAGAGCTGTGATTCGCAACGATGATGAAAGGTGCTTTAGGAAGTGGGGAGTTCAGTTTGAAGCGCACCGGGTAAAGACAAAAAATGCGCATCATCCAGCTCCAAAGGATAAAAATTTTAAAACCAGATTTTCGCCAAGATTCTTTGAGTTGGAGCGTCCAGAAAAAAGGATAGAAAAGGACAGCAAAAACAAAGAAAACTAGGGCGATATATAGTTTCCAGATAAGACCAAAAATACCCTTGATTTGCTGCATAGTTCAAAGGTAAGAAATCCCTCGAAGCTTTGGCAGTAAATAAACGGGGCAAAATCACTAATTTTGAACAAATTTTTGATCAATGGCACGCATTCTCACCGGCATACAAAGTACAGGAACCCCGCATTTAGGAAATATCTTAGGTGCCATCCTTCCGGCAATCCAGCTGGCCGAGAACCCAGGCAACGAGTCTTTTTTATTCATTGCCGACATGCACTCCCTGACTCAAATTAAGGACGGTGCTACTTTGCGTCAGAATACCTACGCAACTGCGGCCACTTGGTTAGCTTTTGGTCTAGATCCTCAAAAAACTGTTTTTTACAGACAATCTGATGTGCCTGAAGTGACCGAACTAACTTGGTATTTACTTTGTAATTACCCGTATCAAAGGCTTACACTGGCGCATTCTTTCAAAGACAAAGCAGACCGCTTAGATGACGTCAATGGCGGGCTCTTTACCTACCCTATTCTAATGGCTGCTGACATTTTGCTCTACGACGCAGAGATTG
Organism: Crocinitomicaceae bacterium; assembly: GCA_044371695.1. GTDB lineage: Bacteria > Bacteroidota > Bacteroidia > Flavobacteriales_D > Crocinitomicaceae > UBA952. The sequence goes on from JBILTD010000027.1 coordinate 12,159, forward strand.
TACCAGTGGGTAAAGATCAAAAACAACATATCGAAATGGCCCGAGATGTTGCCAATCGCTTCAACATCAATTACGGCGACACCTTTGTTTTACCCGAAGAGCAAATTCAGGAAGCTACCATGCTCATTCCGGGCACAGACGGCGAAAAGATGAGCAAGTCTCGTAACAATTTCATCGATATTTTCTTGCCAGAAAAACAATTGCGCAAGCAAATTATGTCGATTGTTTCTGACAGTACGCCACTAGAAGAGCCGAAAAACCCGGATGCCTGTCATACTTTTGCGCTCTACAAATTATTAGCCACGGAAGAACAAACCGCTCAAATGAAAGCCAATTACGAAGCTGGCAATTACGGCTACGGTCACGCCAAGCAGGCGCTGTTTGAACTCATTCTTGAGAAATTCAGTCAAGAACGCGCTCGTTTTGACCACCTTATGGCCAATACTGCTGAAATTGAAGCCGCACTTTCTATTGGGGCTCAAAAAGCAAGAAATGTAGCACAAGCAGTACTCATGCGTGCCCGCACCAAAGTTGGCTATTAAAGAAAATGTCCCTATCGTTAAGGTCTCGGATTTTCAATGGCTCTATGGCCAAAAGTAAGCCCTAGCTTGAACCAACGACCCGGCATTTGCACAAAACCAGCCTCCACATATTGGGTATTACTTAGGTTATTTGCTTCCATAAAAATCGTCCAGTTTCTAATAATCGGCAGATTTAACTTCGCATCAACAACCTGATAAAGCGGCTGATCGATGCGCTGAACCAAACGGTAAGTAATAATCAACTGTACTTTTTCACTGAGGTCAAACTGCGCCAAACCATTGAGCTGATGGCGCATACTCGTGATGGCATATCTGGACTCTTGCTCATTTGTAAAATGATGTTGAGCCGTGATATACGTGTAATTCACATTTAATTTTTTTGGCCCCCAAGTACTTTTTTTCTTCAAGTTGAAGCTAACACTTGATTCAAAACCAGTAAAAGCAACGCTTGCAATATTAACGGGTGTCCATGGGTTTGGGTTTGGATTAACTGGGGAGGCATCTCTGACCCAATCAATCATGTTGGTATGTTGTCTGTAGAACAAAGCAGCTTCAGCCTGGAACTGTAACCAGGTGCCGTCTGAATAATCGGGCGTTTGTCTCCACCCAAGCTCAGTGGCGTGTGAAAATTCAGGGAGCAAGTTTGGATTCCCAACGTTTGAAGGATCTGTATAAAACATTTCTGTCCAACTCGGCACGCGGTTTCCACGGCTATAATTTGCGAAAATGT
>JBILTD010000159.1:0-4357 GCA_044371695.1 Crocinitomicaceae bacterium
CAGGTAATTATACCATTGAATTTCGTGCCGATGGCTTTCAGACACAGGTTCTTTCTATCGCGCTTTCTGAAAATCAGATCCGCAACGTTGAGCTTGATATGGCTGTCCAAGAAACCAAAGACATTCGCGTTACTGGTAAGCGTTCAGACAACGTGACCTCCACAAAATTGGGCCAGATGGAACTCAAAATGGATCAGGTAAAAACGCTTCCTGCATTTATGGGAGAGGTTGATGTCGTCAAAACTTTACAATTACTTCCCGGTGTATCCTCTGTTTCAGAAGGTGGTCAGGGTTTTTATGTAAGAGGTGGAGGCCCAGATCAAAACTTGGTTTTACTCGACGAAGGTGTGGTTTACAATGCCTCACATCTTTTTGGTTTCTTTTCTGTTTTTAATGCTGATGCCATTAACAGCGTGAACTTAATCAAAGGCGGTATGCCAGCCAACTTTGGCGGGCGCTTGTCTTCGGTGCTTGAGGTGAACATGAACGAAGGAAACCTGAAGCAAATCAAGGTCAAGGGCGGCATCGGAGCTATTTCTTCGCGTTTAACTGTTGAAGGCCCCATCAAAAAAGACAAAGGATCCTTCATTATTTCTGGTCGTCGTACCTACATCGACCTCATCATGAAGGCAGCCATTCCAGATTCTTCACCTTTTGCTGGTTCGGGCTATTTCTTCTATGATGTCAATGCAAAACTCAACTATAAGTTATCGCCAAAAGACCGTATCTACTTAAGTGCTTACTACGGCAAAGATATTTTTTCCTTTAAAGATCAAAATGGAGGTTTCAAAGTAGAAATGCCTTGGGGTAACGGAATTGGTGCCTTGCGCTGGAATCACTTGTTCACCAGTAAGCTTTTCATGAACACCACCCTTACTTATTCAGACTACAAATTTCAATTTGCCTCTACGCAAGATGAATTCAGAGTGGCCTTGACATCAGGTATTAAAGACTACACAGCTAAGGTCGATTTTTCTTATTTCCCTAATCCGAAGCACCGCATCAAGTGGGGAGCGGCCTATATTTATCATGATTTCACGCCTCAGGGGCTCTCTGCTCAAGATGACACCATTACCTTTAACACGGGCACTATCCAACATCTTTATTCTCATGAAACAGGCATTTACGCCCTCGATGAATTTGATATCAACGATGCTTGGCGCCTCAATGTTGGTTTGCGTTACAGCTCTTTTGCACATGTCGGGCCTTTTGATCGCTATATCAAAGGAGATGGCATTTCTACCTTTGACACGACCATTCGTTATGACCGCAATGATGTCATTGCCTTTTACCAAGGTCTTGAACCACGCATTGCGTTGCGCTACTTATTGCCTGACAACAGCTCCATCAAAGCGGGCTATGCCTATAATTACCAATACGTGCATTTAGTTACCCTAAGTGCTGTTTCTTTACCTACAGATATTTGGTTTCCTACCACTGATCTTGCTAAGCCCGAGCAGGGTTTCCAAACGTCAATTGGATATTTCAAGAACTTTGACAAAGATCGCTACGAAGCATCTGTGGAGCTTTACTACAAAGGCATGAAGAACTTAATTGAATTCAAGGAGGGTGCTTTGCCTGGAGACAACATCAATGACAACACTGATAATCTGTTGGTTTATGGAGAGGGTTGGGCCTACGGTGCAGAATTTTTCTTCAAGAAAACGCAAGGTGATTTCACAGGTTGGATTGGTTACACATGGGCTAAAACCGAAAGACGCTTTGCTGAAATCAACGAAGGTGCTGTTTACCCAGCTAAATATGACCGCCGTCATGACCTCACACTTGTCGGTACCTACAAACTCAATGAGCGTTGGATTTTTAGTGCGTGTTTCATTTATGCCTCTGGCAACACACTTACTTTGCCTGCAAGTTGGTACGTTCAAGATCAAAATTTACTCTTCCAATACGGCCCAAGAAATTCTACCAGAATGGCACCTTATCACCGTTTGGATATCAGTGCAACGCTTTATGGTAAAAAATTCAAAACCAAAACAGATCCTACTTCAGGTCTAGATATACAAGTGAAAAAAGCTTACCAAAGTAATTGGTCTTTTTCAATTTATAATGTTTACAACCGCATGAATCCCTTCTTTTTATACGTAGATAACGATGGTGATTTCATGTCGGGTGATTTCTCTCTTAAGATCAAACAAGTCTCTTTATTTCCTATAATCCCAAGTGTCACATGGAATTTCGAATTTTAAAATATACCGGTTTCTTTATGATTATGCTGCTGTTATCGGCAGCGTGTACCAAAGAAGTGCAAATTGATTTGCCGGGTTACAAAGAACAATTAGTTGTCGATGGTCGCATTGAAACAGGCCTGCCAGCTATTGTTTTGCTTTCAAAAACGAGCAATGTCTATTCAACCACAAATTTTGAATCTTATCTCAATAGTTTTGTAGACGATGCTGTGGTAGTGCTTTCCGATGGTACTAACACAGATACGCTCACTAAAATTTGCACCGATGACCTGCCTCCGGGACTAGAAGATGTGGCTGCTGGTATTTTTGGAATTCCGGCTGCGCAATTGAGTAGCCTGCATTTGTGTGCCTATATTTCTTTGAATATGGTTGGTGAAGTTGGTAAAACCTATACCTTACAAATTCTGCACAACGGTAAAACATACACTTCAAGTTCCAGAATTGCTGAGCCAGTAGCGCTCGATTCTTTATATTGGAAGCCTGAAGGTAATTTTTCAGACCGCGGATTTTCTTGGGCCAAACTTTCTGATCCAGCAAATACCACAGATGCCTACTGTTGGGAAGTGAAATACAGCAATGAGGCTACTTTTTCCAAGACCTTTAATCCGTTTTTCAACGATAAGTTTTTTAACGGTCTTACATTTGAATTTGGCTATGAAAACCCCATGAGTTTTCAGGATACCGTTGCAAATAATCCATATCGTGGCTTTTTTAAATTAGGCGACACCATCGTTGTTAAATTTTCTAAGATTGGCCAAAAAGAATTTAATTATTTCGAAAAGAAGTACAATCAAATGTATTCTGGCGGAAGTCCATTTGCTGTCCCAACCAATGTTCCAACCAACATGTCCGGAGGAGCTCTAGGAATTTGGGTAGCCTATTCACCTTGGATAGATACCCTTATTTGCCAATAATTATTTAAAGGTAAAATTTCGCTGAATAAGGTAGGCCACCACAACCATAGCTGCACTAGACAGCACGTTAGCTACCGAAGGGTAGAAGCCAAAGCCTTCGATGAAAGTTTTTAGTAATAAATAATTTCCAATCCAGGTCAAGACAGCACTCATGCTGTAGCGCAAAAACTGACTTCCCGTATTGAGGCTGCTTTCAGTAAAAACAACGAATTTATTGAGTAAAAAACCGATTAAAAAGGCAGTCACAAAACAAAGCATTGAGCTCAGCGTGTAAGCCGATATTATATAGTGAAGCGAGCCAAGGTCAAATTGAAAAATACGTTTGGCGAATAAATATTGGTAAAAAACAAAGAAAAGGATCCAGCTTAAAACCAAATTCCCCCCTCCACAAGCGGCATAATAATAAGTTTGCCGATCGAAAAATCGACGAAATAGTGGGTAGAATAGATCTAAAATACTTCGAATTAAAGCTGCCATATGACTTCGTAGCCAGTGTGTTTGCGCAAGTTTAGGACATTTATTTGATCTAAGTACAAATATTGCCCCCTAATACCTGTTAAAACACCGCTAACTTCAGGTGTTTTGTCAAAAGAAAGCGCTTGAACTTTTTCTGGGTACTGCGTAACTGGATAGTTCAGGTTCCAGATTTCTTCATCATCGGTCCAATATTGGGTAAGGTCTTGAGGAAGGAGTTCTTCGAGTTCCCACTTTTCGGAGTTGAGGTCGGGTTGGTCTGTGGCTTGTACATTGCGCAGCATTAGTTGCCAATTGGTTTTGTCGCTGTAATGTTCTTTCAATGCCACTTCTAAAACCCCTGCCAAATAGCGGTTAGGAGTTTCTGCTAAAATGATGGCCTGTTGTGCGCCTTGATCAATCCAACGGGTTGGCACTTGAGTTTTACGTGTGATTCCTACTTTAATATGTTGGGTGAGGGCCAGATAAACCAAATGCGGCTGGTTGTGGTTTCTTTGTTCAAAGTCTGGGTCTCGTCCTAGGCCTAAGTGTGCCTGACATAGTTCGGGTCTGATGATGCAAGGGCTGGCAGAACCGGCTGTAGAAAAACAATTGAAGCAAAATCCTTCGCCAAAAGATTTATTTATTTTCTTATTGCATTCTTGACAAAAAATCTGCCCTGTAAATTGAAGTTGAATATGTTGACCGATCAATGAATTGAGCGAAATTTGCTGCTCATCAATCCTTACATAATAGTTGATGGGGTCTCCAAATTGAGCTCCC
>JBILTD010000160.1:0-4341 GCA_044371695.1 Crocinitomicaceae bacterium
AAACCAATGGACGATTCCACACCCTGAGCTCAATAAAGTCACGCTTGAAACTGAACTAAAGGGATTTCAAGCATTTTATCCAAGTACGGAAAAGTGTCAGAGTAAAGGTTTGCACAGCCGTGGACTGGCCAAATTAATGGCGCAATTACTCGAGCAAAGCAAAGGAAAATTACCAGAAAATTTACCTGGCTACATTTGCGAAGCGTTGCACCTTATGCCAAAGCCCTTAGCGCTGCAAGAAATTCATCTGCCAAGCAATGAAAACCTCTTAAAAGCGGCCAGATACCGTTTGAAATGGGAGGAGTTGTTTTATCTGCAGCTTGAATTACTACTCAGAAAAGGAAGCAGGGCTCGGAAATTAAATGGTTTTCAATTTACAGAAGTAGGCGAAGCATTTAACGAATTTTACCAAAAGCATTTACCTTTCGAACTGACAGGTGCACAAAAACGTGTACTCAAAGAAATACGCAAAGATTTAGGAGTCGGGCAGCACATGAACCGCCTTTTACAGGGCGATGTAGGCAGCGGAAAAACGCTCGTTGCTTTGCTCAGTTTATTACTTGCTATAGGAAATGGCTTGCAAGGCGCCCTAATGGCACCAACTGAAATTTTGGCCAATCAGCATTTCATCGGTATACAAGAGTTGCTAGCCAAAATGGAGGTCAAAGTGGCGCTTCTCACTGGTTCTACGAAAAAAAGTGAGCGTTTCAAAATTCATGAAGCACTCTTAAACGGTGAAATTGACCTATTGATTGGCACGCATGCTTTACTTGAAGATACCGTCCAATTTAAAGCGCTTGGGCTGGTAGTTATTGATGAACAGCATCGTTTTGGGGTTGCCCAACGCGCTAAAATGTGGCGAAAAAATAAAATTCCGCCCCACGTGCTTATTATGACCGCAACCCCTATTCCGAGAACCTTGGCCATGACTTTCTACGGCGACTTAGATGTTTCGGTTATCGACGAACTGCCACCAGGTAGAAAACCCATTCACACGATACACAGGCGTGAAAATCACCGTGAGAAGCTTTTTAGTTTCATCAAAGAACAACTCGATTTAGGTAGGCAAGCTTATGTGGTTTACCCGCTCATCCAAGAATCTGAGAAACTCGATTTCAAAAATTTAGAGGATGGTTATGAGCAAATTAACGCATTTTTCGAAGGTAGCAGGTATGCGATTAGTATGGTCCACGGAAAAATGAAACCCCAAGACAAGGATGCCGCTATGCAAGCATTTGTTGACAAACAAACGCATATCATGGTGGCTACAACGGTCATAGAAGTTGGGGTAAATGTTCCTAATGCCTCTGTAATGGTTATTGAAAGTGCCGAGCGTTTTGGTTTGTCTCAGTTGCACCAATTGCGCGGAAGGGTTGGACGGGGTGCAGAAAAATCCTATTGCATTCTCATGACCGGCGATGGCATCTCCAAAGAAGCCCAAAAAAGAATGGACACCATGGTTGCGAGCAATGACGGCTTTGTGTTGGCAGAAGTCGATCTCCAACTCAGAGGCCCAGGTGATTTAATGGGGACTCAACAAAGTGGTGCCCTAGCACTTAAAATTGCAGACCTCGCTCGCGACGGGCAAATTGTCCAACTGGCCCGAGAAAAAGCCCGAGAAATACTAGAAGAAGACGAAAACCTCCAGCTTGAAAAAAATAGCTTTTTAAAAGAAACCATGAGGGCTGTCCTTCAAGGCAAACCGAATTGGGGACGCATCTCTTAAATTCGTTTATGAAATTAGGGGGATTTTCCTATGCAAGCCATCCTACAATACCCTTTTACTTAAATTCTTAAATTTCTATAATAAATACAACAAAAAAAGGGCGGCCAAATGGCCGCCCTTTACTATTCTATTTGTAAAGCTTATGCTTCTTCCATCAATTCTTCGTATGCTTCTTTCGAACCTACGATTAAGTTTTGGAAGGCGCGGACACCAGTTCCAGCTGGGATCAAGTGACCAACGATTACGTTTTCTTTCAAACCTAATAGGTGATCTTCTTTTCCTGAAATAGCCGCTTCGTTGAGAACTTTTGTTGTCTCTTGGAAAGATGCTGCTGAAATGAATGATTGCGTTTGGAGCGATGCTCTTGTGATACCTTGTAACAACGGTGTTGAAGTAGCTGGCATTGCTTCGCGAGCTTCAATCAGTTGCTTGTCTTCGCGCTTCAAGCGTGAATTTTCATCACGTAAACGACGAACACTTACAAGCTGTCCTTTGTGAAGTTCAGTAGAATCTCCGGCGTCAGTTACGAACATCATGCCGTACAATTCGTCATTGGCTTCCATGATATCTGCTTTGTGAACACTTTGTCCTTCGAGGAAACGCGTGTCACCAGACTCGATGATTTCTGCCTTGAGCATCATTTGACGTACAATCACTTCAAAGTGCTTGTCGTTGATTTTCACCCCTTGAAGTCGGTAAACTTCTTGGATTTCATTCACGATGTACTCTTGAACTTTTGTTGGTCCTTCGATATTCAAAATGTCGTTTGGCGTAATGGCACCATCAGATAATGGTTGACCCGCACGAACGTAGTCATTTTGCTGTACAAGGATGTGCTTAGAAAGTGGAACTAAGTATTTGCGAACTTCACCAAGTTTTGAAGTGATGATGATTTCGCGGTTACCGCGTTTCACTGAACCGTAAGTAGCTGTACCGTCGATTTCAGATACAACCGCTGGGTTAGATGGATTTCTCGCTTCGAATAATTCGGTTACTCTTGGAAGACCTCCGGTGATATCCCCTGTTTTACCAGCAGATCTTGGGATTTTTACAAGAATATCTCCTGCTTCAATTTTGTCACCTTCAGCAACTGAAATGTGCGCATTGACCGGGATTGAATATTCGCGAAGAATTTCTTTTGTTTTTGGATCGATGATATGGATCGCCGGTGATTTCTTTTTGTCGCGAGACTCAATGATCACTTTCTCGGTAAATCCTGTTTGCTCATCGACTTCTTCACGGTAAGTGATGTTTTCAATGATGCCATCGAATACGACTTTACCAGCAACCTCACCAATAATCAAGGCATTGTATGGATCCCATTTACAGATCACGTCACCTTTCTTAATTTTTGAGTTGTTATCAATCATGAGGTCAGATCCGTAAGGGATATTGGCTGTCATGACAACGATACCAGTTTTTTCGTCAGTGATGCGAAGTTCAGCAGAACGACCAACTACAATTACACGCTTGCTACCATCAGCAGCTTTGCGCTCTATTGTACGCAATTCGTCGATTTCTACTTTACCATTCGCTTTCGCTTTGAGGTCAGAGATATCAGCGATGTTAGATGCGGTACCACCCACGTGGAAGGTACGTAGAGTCAACTGTGTACCAGGCTCACCAATTGATTGTGCAGCCACAACACCAACTGAATCTCCAATTTGTGCCAAACGGTGATTAGACAAGTTGCGACCATAACACTTAGAACATACTCCACGACGCATCTCACAAGTAAGTACTGAACGAATTTCAACTTCTTCAATACCTGCTTTTTCGATTTCGCGAGCGACGTCTTCAGAGATGAGTTCTCCGGCGTTTACAATAATTAAATCAGAATCTGGAGCGTAAACATCGTGAACTGAAGTACGACCCAAAATACGATCGTATAGTGGTTCTACGACTTCATCATTTTTCTTTAAAGCTGTAGCAACAATTCCACGAAGGGTACCACAGTCATTAGAGTTGATGACAACGTCTTGTGCAACGTCAACCAAACGACGCGTCAAGTAACCTGCATCCGCTGTTTTGAGGGCGGTATCTGCAAGACCTTTACGAGCACCGTGCGTTGAAATGAAGTACTCAAGGATCGAAAGACCTTCCTTAAAGTTTGAAAGGATTGGGTTCTCGATGATCTCTTGTACACTTGCACCAGATTTTTGAGGCTTGGCCATCAAACCACGCATACCAGATAACTGACGGATCTGTTCTTTCGAACCACGTGCTCCGGAGTCATACATCATGTAGATTGAATTGAACCCTTGACGGTCAGATTTCAATTGCTCCATGAGCGTATGTGTCAGGCGCGAGTTGGTGTGCGTCCAGATATCAATGATTTGGTTGTAGCGCTCGTTGTTCGTGATAAGACCCATGTTGTAGTTCATCATGACTTCTTTCACTTCATTCTCGGCTTTCAAGACAAGCGTTTCTTTTTCTTTCGGGATGATGATGTCATCTAGGTTGAATGATAGACCACCTTTGAAGGCCATTTCATAACCAAGTTGCTTGATATCATCAAGGAATTGAGCGGTGCGGGAAGTACCACATACTTTAAGAACTTCACCGATGATGTCGCGCAATGCTTTTTTAGTCATTACTGCATTGATGAAACCAAC
>JBILTD010000161.1:0-4306 GCA_044371695.1 Crocinitomicaceae bacterium
GAGCATTCCTCGACATCAATTAGTGGTTTTCACGGGGCTGAGCGGTAGCGGCAAATCTTCTTTAGCTTTTGACACCATATTTGCAGAAGGTCAGCGCCGTTACCTCGACACTTTTTCAGCATATGCTCGGCAGTTTATTGGCGGCTTGGAAAGACCTGACGTCGATAAAATTGATGGGCTCAGCCCCGTCATTTCTATTGAGCAAAAAACGGTAGGGCGCTCACCGAGATCAACAGTTGGCACCATCACCGAACTCTATGACTTCTTTCGCCTCCTGTATGCCCGAACCGCTACTGCCTACTCTTATTTAAGTGGCGAAGCGATGGTCAAGTATAGCGATGAAACCATTGCTACACTCATTCAGCAAGACTTTGCTGGCAAACGCGTGGCACTTTTGGCTCCAAAAGTGCGTGGTAGAAAGGGGCATTATCGGGAACTTTTTGAGCAAATTCAACGCTTAGGATACTTGCGCGTGCGAGTAGATGGAGAAGTACATGAAATTCAAAAAGGACTCAAGCTTGACCGCTATAAAATCCATGACATCGAAATTGTAGTGGATCGTTTTGTTGCGGGCGAGGTTGATGAGCGCCGTTGTTACGAAACAGTCACCACTTGTATGAAACTTGGAGATGGCAGCCTCATGGTTCTCGACCTAGACAGCAATCAAATTCGACATTACAGCCGCTCTTTAATGTGCCCTAGCACAGGTATTAGTTACCCAGAACCAGAGCCTAGTCTATTTTCATTTAATTCGCCTTATGGCGCTTGCCCTAGCTGCAAAGGCCTTGGTGAAATCAGTGAAATGGACCGCGATAAAATCATTCCAAATCCGAATTTATCCATCAAAAAAGGTGGTTTAGCACCGTTAGGTGATTACAAGAAATCCTGGATTTTTGATAAAATTGAACGCATCCTTAATACTGAACAATTTACGCTAAATACGCCTATTGCAGATTTTGATGAAGCCTTGATTGACCTTTTACTCTACGGCAATGAAGACATGGAATTGGGGCCAGAAGTAACTCAGGAACGCTTTGAAGGACTCATTCATTTTATGGGTAGACATGCTGATGATTCAAGCACAGCAATACAACGTTGGGCCCAAAGTTTCATGCAGAAAAAAACATGCCCGACCTGCAACGGTTTTCGCTTAAGAAAGGAAGCTCTGAACTTCAAAATTGGAGACAAGCATATCGGTGACCTTGGTCAACTTGATCTACAAAGTCTGCATGATTGGTGCAGTACACTTCCTCAAATTCTAGACGAACAAGCGCTTATTATTGGCAAAGAAATCATAAAGGAAATCAATGCACGCTTAGGATTTGTACTCGAAGTAGGTCTTGACTACCTCACCATGAACCGCAGTGCAAAAACACTTTCTGGAGGAGAAGCACAGCGCATCAGACTTGCCACACAAATTGGAACAGAACTACTCAACGTCTTGTATATCCTAGATGAACCGTCCATTGGCTTGCATCAAAGAGACAATACCAAATTAATCGCTTCACTCACCAAACTCAGAGACTTAGGCAATACGGTTTTAGTCGTTGAGCACGATAAAGAAATGATGGAAGCCGCCGATTATATAGTAGATATTGGGCCAGGCGCCGGGAAGCACGGTGGAGAAATTGTTTTTGCAGGTACATACCCGGAAATGCTGAAGGCGAAAACCACAACGGCTGGTTACTTAAACGGAGAACTTCAGCTTACCATTCCAAAGGTGCGCAGGACTGGAAATGGCAACTTTTTAGAGCTTCAAGGTGCCACAGGGCACAACCTACAAAATTGCAACATCAAAATTCCTCTTGGCACATTTACTTTTGTTACCGGCGTGAGTGGTAGCGGTAAATCGAGCTTGATCAACCAGACGCTCTACCCTATCCTGATGAATCATTTTTATGATGAAATCCGCACACCACTTCCATTTAAAACCATCAAAGGCCTAGAACATTTAGATAAAGTCATCGAAATTGACCAAAGCCCAATTGGTCGTACGCCGCGTTCAAACCCGGTCACCTACACCAAAGTCTTTGACGAAATACGGAGCCTTTTTGCTGCTATGCCTGAGGCGCAAATTAGAGGTTATAAAGCGGGGCGTTTCTCCTTCAATGTAGCAGGCGGAAAATGCGAAACGTGCAACGGAGGCGGCATGAGACTCATAGAAATGAACTTTTTGCCAGATGTTTATGTCTTGTGTGAAACCTGCAACGGAAAAAGATACAACAACGAGACTTTAGAAGTCAAGTACAAAGGAAAAAGCATTGCCGATGTATTACAAATGACAATCAATGAAGCCGTTGACTTTTTTGAAAATCATCCAAAAATTTATCGCGTCCTACTCACCCTAAAAGAAGTAGGTTTAGGTTATATCCAGCTTGGGCAATCTTCAACCACACTTTCTGGTGGCGAAGCTCAGCGCATCAAATTGGCCGCAGAATTAGCCAAAAAAGCCACCGGAAAAACCATTTACATCTTGGATGAACCTTCAACTGGTTTACATTTCGAAGACACCAACATGCTCCTTGCCGTATTACAAAGATTGGTCGACGAAGGCAATACTGTTTTGGTCATTGAACACAACCTCGATATGATAAAAGCAGCCGACTACATCATCGATATTGGACCAGAAGGCGGGCATCGTGGAGGGCAGGTAGTGTGTGTTGGAAGCCCCGAACAGTTGATTAAAAAAGCAACAACTATTTCTTACACCGCCAAGTACTTGGCCCCAGAATTGGCACAACGAACAAAAAAATAAAGGATTAAACTGAGCTTCAATTAAAAAGCATTAATTTTGTCGCTCCTAAGTAGTATTGACATCAAAAAATAAAATAAAATGGCATTAGAAATTACAGACGCAAACTTCGATGAAGTTGTCATGAACTCAGACAAACCAGTCATCATCGACTTTTGGGCAGAATGGTGTGGTCCTTGCCGCATGATTGGCCCAGTTATCGAAGAAATGCACAAAGAATACGAAGGCAAAGCCCTAATTGGAAAAGTAAATGTTGACCACAACATGGGTGTTTCTGCAAAATTTGGCGTACGCTCAATCCCAACCATTCTTTTCATCAAAAATGGCGAGGTAGTCGACAAATCAGTTGGTGCAGTTCCAAAGGCAGTTTTGGCCGAGAAACTCGAAGCATTAATGTAAATTTTTAAAGGGAGCTCGCTCCCTTTTTTTATGCCATGGAATCATTCTGGAGAAGACTTCGTTACTACGGCTTAGGATTTGGTTTAGGCCTGATTCTAACCTTCGGTATTTTCAATACCCGTGGTTGCAGTTGGATGCCATCTAACCGTGTTAAAGAAGCCATGAACGCCCGAATCTGGGTCATGAACAAAGCTGTTCAACAAGACTTCTTTCAAAAAAATAAGCTTACCAAAGACCAATTCTACAACGCCATCCAAGAGGCAGATATCACCTTCACAAAGAGCATCAGAAGCGGCAAACACAAGGTATATGACCTCACGTTTAACACGAGCAGCAAAAAAGATGTCCATTGCCTAGCACGCATGACTGATGAAAGTTTTGTCGTTGAATTTATTCCTTTTGTAAGCTCAGTAAAAGCGCTCAAAAAACAAAAAAAGAATAATTCCGAAGCTCCAATTATACACACGCCCAACAATAAAAACCTGGTCTATTCTGATACAAGACCAGCATTGCAAACACACCTCAAGGCATTGGGCTTAGCAAACGATAGCCAGCTACAAAAATCCTTGTTTAAAGGCGCTTTTCATGCATCAAAATCAAGGCTAAACGAAGAGCCAAGACCCCTTCACGTGTTTAGTTTTAGGTCTAAAAATTCTCCTGAAGTACAGCTTTTTGCTACCTGTATTTGGTATAAAGACAAGATTAAAATTGTCGATCTCAAGGAGGATGCCCTCGATTTTTAGAACAATTCACATTTTTTAGCTTAAAATTGTTTAAAAGTTCGGTAAATCTACACCTGCTCTTCTCTCCGTTTTTTTAACTTTGAATTATGGAATTTACTGCGGAGCAGATTGCTGGTTTACTAAACGGAGAAGTCATTGGCAATCCTCAGGCCTCCGTTAGTGCATTGGCCAAAATTGAAGAAGGTCAGCCCGGAGCGCTCAGCTTCTTATCCAATCCAAAATACGAGCCCCATATTTACAACACTGCATCTAGCATTTGTATTGTCAATCAATCTTTTGAACCCAGTAAAACACTCCCTGAAACACTCACGCTCATCAAAGTTGCTGACGCCTACGCCTGCTTTGCGCAGTTATTAGCTTTGTATGACAGCATGAATAAAAAAGAAGCCATCATTGAGCAACCTTCGTTTAT
>JBILTD010000162.1:0-4273 GCA_044371695.1 Crocinitomicaceae bacterium
TTTGAATTTGTCGGAGGCGCTCATACTAGAAACAGGTGGCATGAAAGGCAGACGAAAGGAACTTAGCAAAATCGAGTTGCACGAAGCACTAAAAGTTGGTTTTCATGTTCCCAAGATTTATTCAGAATACGGCATGACCGAACTGCTCTCTCAAGCCTATTTCAATCCTGAAACAGCTATTTTCAAAACACCGGCTTGGTGTAAAGTGCTCATTCGCGATGCCTATGATCCTTTTTCATGTGTTCCCGTCGGGCAAAAAGGAGGCATCAACTTCATTGATTTAGCCAATCAGTGGTCTTGCAGTTTTATCCAAACAGATGATTTAGGCCGCATAATAAACGATGGTTTTACTGTCGAAGGAAGACTTGAAGCCACCGATATCAGAGGTTGTAATCTTTTGATTGATTAATCAGTATTCTTCTTAAATTTGAAAATATGAGTATACAAACCATCCTCGCTTTATGTATTATCGGTATTGCAGCAGGAATGTTAAGTGGCTTAGTGGGTATTGGTGGCGGTGTTGTAATTGTGCCCGCATTGGTGTTCATTCTAGGACTCAGTCAGCATCAAGCGCAAGGCACCTCTTTATTCGTTTTGTCATTACCCGTACTCATTTTAGCGGTCTTCAATTATTGGAAAAGTGGCAATGTCAATTGGCGTTTTGGATTGCTTATTGGCAGTACATTTATCATTGGTGCATTCATAGGATCGAAACTGAGTTTAAAACTGCCTGAAGCATGGGTTAAGCTTGTATTTGGTCTTTTTATGACCTATGTTTCTATACAATTAATCATTTCCGGTTTTCAAGGTGTTTTTCAAAATGATAGCAACTGAAATTGAAAATAGCATCACGCAATTAACAGCTGAGCTGCTAGCATGGCGCAGGCACCTGCACATGCATCCGGAGCCTTCTTTTCAAGAATGGAAAACCATGGACTACGTGTGTGAGGTTCTTGAAAAATACGGCATTTCGTATCAGAGAGGTGTGGCCGAAACGGGTGTAGTGGCTGTTATACGTGCAAGTTGGCATGACCAAGATGCAAGTTGTCTTGGTTTGCGCGCCGATCTTGATGCGCTGCCTATTCAGGAGCTCAATGAGGTGCCTTACAAGAGTCAAAACGAGGGTTGGATGCATGCCTGTGGTCATGATGTTCATACTGCTATTTTGCTGGGTGCAGCCGTTGTGTTGTCTCAGCACAAAGAAGCACTGCAGCGCCCAATTAAACTCATTTTTCAGCCGGGCGAGGAACAAAGCCCTGGCGGTGCTACTTTAATGCTGAAAGCAGGCGTACTCGAAAATCCGAGCGTTTCCGAATTGGTTGCATTACATGTCTATCCTGAAATGCCAGTAGGTGAGGTAGGGCTCAGAAGCGGACTTTATATGGCTTCTAGCGATGAATTACACATAGATATTGAAGGTGTTGGCGGACACGGCGCGTTGCCTGCGCGTTTCATCAACCCAATAGATGCCGGTATGGCTTGGATGCAGGCGTGTAAAGACGAACTCAATCAAAAGTGTCCACCATTAGTGCCACAAGTGCTTACCTTTGGCCGTTTTGAAGCTTTAGGGAGTACCAACGTAGTTGCGGGTACTGCACAAATCAAAGGCACTTTGAGAACGATGGATGAACAATGGCGTGCGCAAGCGCATGAATTGTTGCAAGCGCAAGCAGCAAAAATAAGTGCTGAAACTGGTTCAAAAATCAAATTGCATATCGCCAAGGGTTATCCCTTTCTTAAAAACGACCCTGCTTTAAGCGCTCGTGTGGAAGAAATTTTAAAAAATACGCTTGGGCACAACAAGGTTAGAGGGCTCGATTTACGCATGACAGCAGAAGACTTCGCGTTCTACAGTCAAGAAAAACCAGTGTGTTTCTTTAGACTGGGTGTAGGAAATCAAGAAAAGGGTATTGTGCATGCGGTTCACCATCCGCGCTTTGATATTGATGAACAAGCCCTTGAAATAGGGGTCAAGTGTATGGTTCAAATTGCATTGGCATGAAACCAAGAAGCGTTGGATACTTAAGATTCTTTTTAGTTGTATTTATTTTGTCCATTACACTACCGGGATGCATCAAGGTAAAAAAAACAGCAAAACTTCTTCCTGGGTCTTGGACTGTAAAAGTTGTTCGTATTGAAGATGGTGCCGGCTTCCTGTTTTATGATAGCCTTCCCGATGGCAGCTTTACATTTACTAGTAAACAACTCAGCGGCAAAAGCACCTATAGCTATGACTATTTTGGACAAAATATGGTCACAGATTCTGCAATATTTGAAAACAATAGTTTTTGGCTAGATGGCAAAGGAGAAGTGCTGTCAATTGCCCGCCCTACAGATACACTTCGGGCAAAAATTATCATGCTGACTAACAAAAGCCTGACTTTTGAATTTTATGACGAATTAGCTTTTCGCCTGAAGCGTTTTACCTGTACGCGTCAATAATTATAAGAAGCCCAGTTCGAGTTTGGCTTCTTCACTCATCATGTCTTTGTCCCAGGGCGGATCAAACACAATATTGACCTTTGCAGAATTAACGCCCTCAACGCTTGCAACCTTATCTTCTACTTCTTTTGGTAAAGATTCTGCGACAGGGCAGTTTGGTGAAGTGAGCGTCATGTCGATGAAAACGGCGTTGTCGTCTTCGATTTTCACTTCGTAGATAAGCCCAAGTTCGAAAATATCGACAGGGATTTCAGGGTCATAAATGGTTTTAAGCATTTCTACAATGCGGTCTTCGAGTTCATTCATGGGTTTAACGATTGAAGCGCTTCGGTTTTAATTCTTTTGACCATACTGAGTAAGCCATTGGCTCGGGTAGGTGACAAGTGTTCGGTGAGGCCAATTTCATCGATGAAAAAGGGCTCAGTTTGCAAGATAGTTTGCGGTGTTTCGCCATTGTAAACTTGCAAAAGCATACCAATGATTCCTTTGGTAATGATGGCATCTGCGTCGGCTTCAAAAAACATTTTTCCATCTTGAAGCGCGCAGGCAAGCCACACATTAGACTGACAACCTTCAATGAGTTTGTCTTTGGTTTTGTTGTCGTCAGAAAGGCCTTTTACTGCTTTGCCGAGTTCAATGATGTACTCATATTTGTCCATCCAGTCTTCGTAGATGCTAAATTCGTCGATGAGGTCCTGTTGTTTTTCTTGGATGGTCATGCGCCAAGGATTTGCATGCTGCGCTCGAGTGCGGCAACAAAAGTATCTATTTCTGCTTTGGTGTTGTAAAAGGCAAAAGAGGCCCGCACTGTGCCCGGTATTCCATAGAAATCCATGAGGGGTTGGGTGCAGTGGTGTCCGGTTCGGACTGCAATGCCTTGTTTGTCTAGTAAAGTGCCGAGGTCAAAAGGATGCATGTTGTCAATGGTAAACGAAACTACACTCGTTTTGTTCTTGGCTTCACCGATGATGTGCAAGCCTTCAAAAGTGTCAAGAATGCCTTGGGCATATTTAGTGAGTTCGAGTTCGTGGGCTGCTGCGGATTCAAGATCAATGCTATTTAAAAAAGAAATGGCGCTGCCAAGGCCAATGGCGCCGGCAATATGTGGTGTGCCAGCCTCAAATTTGAGTGGCAGCGTATTATAAGTGGTGCGCTCAAAGGTGACTTTGGCAATCATGTCGCCACCACCTTGATATGGGGGCATTTTCTCTAGGATTTCCTCTTTTCCGTAAAGAATTCCGATACCCGTTGGGCCAAATACTTTGTGCCCCGAAAAAACATAGAAATCGCAGTCTAGGGCCTTGACATCGATAGAGAGGTGTTGGATACTTTGTGCACCATCAAGTAGAACTTTGGCACCAACCTGATGTGCCTTTTGAATGAGGCTTTGTACCGGATTAATGGTGCCGAGGGTGTTTGAAATATGGGTGAGGGCAAAAAGTTTGGTCTTTTCTGAGAGCAGTGCTTCAAACGCCTCGAGGTCAAGTTCACCTTTTTTACTAATTGGAACTACCTTCAGTACACAACCTTTGCGCTCGCAAAGCAATTGCCAAGGAACAATATTAGAGTGGTGCTCCATGGCAGTGATGAGGATTTCATCGCCGGGCTTTAACAGTTCACCAAACGAAAAGGCGACTAAATTGATGCCGTCTGTGGTTCCTTTGGTAAAGATGATTTCGTCGGGGCTTTTGGCGCCGATGTAGGATTGAATGGTGCGGCGCGCTTGTTCGTAGGCAGTTGTAGCTTGCTGGCTAAGGTAATGCACACCTCTGTGAATGTTGGCGTTTTCTAGCGCATAATATTGCTTGAGGGTGTCGAGTACCACTTGCGG
>JBILTD010000028.1:0-13084 GCA_044371695.1 Crocinitomicaceae bacterium
AAAGTGGCTCGATGTCGTGAATGATTCTTGGTCTGGCTTCGAGTAACACAAGGACTACTTTTTTATTGGCAGCTTTGGCTAAGCGCACCAATTCTTTTTGTTTGTCGTCGAGTTGTAAACTGCGAATGTCACCAGGTTTTTCAGTGGAAGGCAATTCGCCCACACAAATGACGATGACGTCATTTTTTTTGAGCGCTTTTTTGTAGGCAGCGATATCGAGAAACCTTGATGCTTCAAAGTCTTTTTCCATGTAAAGTTCAACGCCCTGAATATGAGAAATACTGCTAGCAGGAAATGCTTGTGTAAGCGCTTTGTAAATGGTTAAAGCTCCTTTTGTATTGTAATTTGTGTCGAGTCCTTGCCAAGTGTGTGTCCAAGCACCATTGAGCATATTGAGGCTGTTTGCTCCGGGGCCCGCCACTAAAATGCGTTGGCCTGCAGACAATGGAAGCGCAGCATTTTCATTCTTCAACAATGTAATTGACTCTAAGGCAGCAGTTTTAGCAGCTTTTTTGAAGTCTTCACCACCAAAGAGTGTGTATTCGTCAAGGTTTGGAACTGGATTTCCAAAAAGGCCAAGTTGTTTTTTGACATACAAAATTCTTCTTACTGCGTCGTCTAGACGGGTCATGCTGATTTTTCCACTTTTAACTGCTGCAACCATATCTTGGCAATAGGTTTTGTACTGCGGATTTGATGGAACCATGCTCATGTCCACCCCGGCATTGAAGGCCTGAATGGCCGCATCTGCTAATGATGGAGCCGTGCGGTGTACGGTATGCAACATAATGAAGTCTTCCCAATCTGAAACAACGAAGCCTTTAAAGCCCCAATCTTGTTTGAGTGTTTTCGTCAAAAGTTGGTAGTTGCTGTGTCCAGGGATACCGTTCACAACACCTGAATTGATCATGAGCGTAAGAGCTCCTTGCGCCACCGCTTCTTTGAACGCAGGAAAATAAAGCTCTTGCATGTATTTTTCTGGAATCCAGGCTGGTGTGCGGTCGCGGCCACTAAAGCTTGCGCTGTAACCTACAAAATGTTTGAGGCATGCTGCTACATGAAAATTGTCTACTTCTTTTGTAGATCCTTGATAACCTTTTACAAGTGCAGCTCCCATTTGGGTACATAGGTAAGGGTCTTCTCCGAGTGTTTCAAAATGACGCGACCAAAGTGGCTGACGCCCTAGATCAAGTACGGGAGAAAAATTCCAAGGAATACCAGAAGCGCGACACTCATAGGCAGTTACTTGGCCCATTTGCTCAGCTAAAGCCGGATTCCAGGTTGCTGCCAAACCAATTTCTTGGGGGAATAGTGTGCCTCCAATAGTATAATTGACACCATGAATAGCATCGATGCCATATAGAATTGGAATGTTGGTTTCTTTTTTGAGGTAAGGAAGATGAACAGCACTCATGATGGAAGTCCATTCATCGCGGCTTAAGGTATGTGCCCCGACATTTAAAATGGAACCAACGTGAAAAGTATTTATGGCAGCATCGAGCTTCTTTGGATCAATTTGTACCGGATTCAGCGCTTGCCCTTTTTCATCGGTTTGGTAAATAGCATCAAGCGTAATTTGACAGGTTTGCCCAACTTTTTGCTCAATAGACATATTGGCAATCAAGGTTTCAATGTCTTGATCCGTAGGATTTGTAAAATAGAGTTGCTCAGTACTGTTAAATCCAAAAAGAATAACGAGTACTAAAAGAGAAGACAATACTTTCATGAGTTTTTTATTGGAAGACGCGAACGTAATCTACAAACATTTTTTGTGGGAAAGTGGTAGTAGCATCAGGTGATCCTGGCCAGTTTCCTCCTACTGCAACATTTAAAATGATGAAGAATTTCTCTCGGAATTCACTCATTTCAGCTGGGCTGGTATTAATGCTATGATATTCTACGTTGTCGAGTAACCAATGAATAGAATTGTCATCCCAAACAATAGAAAATACGTGAAAGTTATCGGCAAATTTTCCTGAAGTAAGACTTTTGCTGCCGCCATATTGTGCGTGTGAACCGTTATCGCTCCAGTGCACCGTGCCATGAACAGTGCGATCATTAGCTCCAGCACCGCCAATGAGTTCCATGATGTCAATTTCTCCACAAGCTGGCCATCCGGCGGTTGTAATGTTGTCTCCAAGCATCCAAATGGCCGGCCAAATACCTTGACCGTATGGAAGCGCAGCGCGCACATCGATGCGACCGTATTTCCATGATTTTAAGCCTTGCGTTTTGAGTCTGCTAGAGGTGTAATTTGAAGTATTAAACGTTTCATTTTTAGCAGTTATGGTGAGTAAACCATCGGCAACCACTGCATTATCTTGCTTGTAATACTGAAGTTCGTTGTTGCCCCAACCCCAACTTCCTGTTCCGAGGTCGTAAGTCCAGTCACTAGATAGATTGCTTCCATTGAATTCATCGCTCCATACAAGTGTATAACCAGGATAACTCAGCGGGCTGATGTATCCAGAGTTTGGTGCCCCTGAGTTGCCAGTACTGATCTCAATCAAGACTTCTTCATTGATTTCGATGTAGTCGTTTTGCATCACATGTGCTCGTGTTCGGATCTTGTAGGTGCCGCTGGCATTGAAAATGTGTGTGGCTTCACCTGTTTGACTTTCAACGGTAATGGTATCATTGACATCGAAGAATGTAATCGTGAAAAAATTTGTACTATCAGCAGTAGCTTGTACATGCACCTCACCATTTGTGATGGTTAATTGCGTTTGTAAATTACTTGGTTTGCCAGCTGGCTTAACGACATCAGGCTGACACCCCATTAAGACAACACTTAAAATGGTAAATAAGATCATTTTCATAGTTTCAAATTTAATATAGCTCTTTTGAATTAAGGCAGGGCTTTTAATTTAAGATACCATTTAAGGCCACCTGAATGGTGTCCGTATTGCAGGTTCAGTGTAGAGTCTGTAGAGCTGATGATTTTATAAACACGAGGACCCGTGAAAAAACCAATAAAGGCATTATTAGAAATGGTAATGGTGGTTTCAGTGCCTTCGGTTAATAACCAACTCTCATTCAATTGATCTGCATAAGGGGCAGTATAGTCAGCTAGGTTTTGAAAAGAACCTGGAAATGAAGCAGCCAAAGAATTGTGTACGTAGACATCCCCATTGGTAATCATATCGAATTTAAATGCATTCAAATAGAAAATGTATTTGTCATCATAAAGCCCACAACCTGGTTTTTCATTGGCTCCTGCAGCCCACCATTCAGGTACGGGGCCAAGTGCGCTTTCTGGGTCAGGACCAACTCCCATGTGCCCTGATGCAGCTGAATCAATGACCCAAATTCTGTAACCAGGGCCATTTACACCACCGGTAAGCAGCGTATAGTAAGGGTTGTTTAACAATGTAAAATCATCGTTGGCAATAGTTACCACCTGACTTGAACTACGGCTTCCGCCTTTAGCAAAAACGGTCAGTTTAATCGTGTAGGTTCCTGCATATGGATATGTAGCGGTTACATTTGGGCCTTGGGCCTTTGTCCCGTTTCCGAAATCCCAAACACATTGAATGTTCTGATTATTGGCACTTAACTCAATCACATTGACATTTGCTGCTGACGGAGACATGGCAAACTCAGCGTCTGCAGCGCTTGGCGGATCACCAAGGGTTGGTTCATATTTTTGACACGCAGCTAAACCTAGCGCGATTGTCAGGATGCTTAAGAATAAATTTTTCATGGCTTTTAATTGCTAAAGATTAATAACCTGGGTTTTGGCTCCATGTTCCTCCGGCTAAATCAATTTCTACCTGAGGAATCGGGAACACTTCATGTTTACCTACAACAAATCCAGGGATATATTGTGCGGCTTGTCCAGTACGAACGAGGTCAAAAAAGCGCAAGCCTTCTCCTGAAAGTTCTAGTCGTCTTTCATTGTAAACCTTTTCAATGCTATTGACAGAAGCGCCCGGTATACCAGCACGTTGACGGATTTGATTCACTAGAGCAGTTGCACGGCTTGGATTACCTAACATGTAATGTGCTTCTGCAGCCATAAGTAAAACATCAGCATAACGCAAAACTCGGTAGTTTACTGGGCTCGTGAGGTCGTTGTCAGGTAAACCAATTTCACCTTGCTTTTTGATGTATTTGTTGTTGTAGTAGCCCGTGTGGCCACCCGCACCAATAGCGTAGGAGATTGAAGCTGGATTTGGTTGTGCAGCAATAAATGCTTCGATATCAAGAACGGTTGCTGCTCTGCGCGGGTCAATAGGTGAGAACGCAGCATACAGTTCAGGTGTTGGCAAGTTATAAGAGTTGCCGTCGCCGTAAACAGGGCCTGTATATTGTCTAATTCCTTGGAAACCAACTGCAGCATTTCCTTCAAGGCAAATAAGGCAACCATAGCTTCCACCTTCAAGACCAGTGTATTCAACATCAAAGATGGTTTCGCTATTGTTTTCAGCAGCCACGCTAAATAGCTGACTGTAATCTTGGTAAAGGCTATATTGTCCTGAGTCGATGATATCATCAAAAATGGCCGCAGCTTCGGTATATTTATTTTGGTACAAATAAACTTTTCCGAGTAATGCTTTAGCTGCACCACGAGTAGCTCTTCCTTTTTGTGCAGCAACAGGAGTTAATACACTAGCAGCATCAATCAAGTCTGCTTCGATTTGGGCGTAAACTTCGGCTTTAGGAGAACGAGGAATCGTTCTTGCTTCTTCAATACCAATGCGCTTGTCAATGATGAGCGGAACGTCACCAAAGTATTTGACAAGTTCAAAATAGTAATAGGCTCGCAAGAATTTCGCCTCAGCAAGGATATGTGCTTTTCTAGGGAAATCTATGTTGTCTTTGTGCTCAAGAATGTAGTTGGCACGCGTAATACCTGTGTAGTTCCATCTGAGAACATTACGCAACTCCACATTGACGCCACCATGGGTCATGTTGTCTATATCGTGAAGACCTTTGCTGTCATTGACACTTTCACCACCTGCAATGGCGTTGTCAGAAGCAATTTCGCCGATCCAGAGTGTTAAGAAAGAACTTTGGAGTAGGTCATAAGCACCGACAAGTGCACGCTCATAATCTTCAGGGGTTTGAAAGAAGTTTTCTGCATCTTGCGCGTAGGGCGGATCAACAGACAAGAATTTTTCACAAGATGGCAACACAGCAAGGGTTGCAATTGTAGCTAAAGTAAAAATCAGTTTTTTCATGACGTTCAGCTTAAAATTTAATTTGAATACCACTCATGATAGAGCGGGCTTGCGGATACATACCGTAGTCAACACCTGCCGACAACACATTTGAAGAGCCAAGATCTGGATCAAAGCCCATGTAGCGCGTTAAGGTGAGCAAGTTATTTGCTGCGACATAAATTCTTAATGTTTCAACGTGGATTTTTCTTGCGGCATTTGCAGGAAGCGTATAACCCAATTGGACATTGCGAAGTCGTACAAATGAACCGTCTTCCACATAATAAGATGAGAAAAGGTTGTTGTTTGTAGGGCCAGTTGTTAGACGCGGATGCTCGTTTGTTGAACCCGGGCCTGTCCAGCGGTCAATTACGTAAGCCAATTGATTGGCATAAGGCTGTTGGCGTTCGTAGTTGCGGATAATTTCTTGACCAATTGCGGAATAAACATTCCCGGAAAGGTCAAAGCTTTTGATTTTGAAATTGAAAGCAAAGCCCATCGTGAAGTCAGGAATTGCTGAGCCAAGATACGTTTTGTCAGAGTCGTCTGAGAAATTAATCTTGCCATCGCCGTTTTGATCCACAAAGATGAGATCTCCTGGTTGTGCTCCTTCTTGAACAACTGCAGCGTTGTCAATTTCTTCTTGCGTTTGGAAGACACCCGCAGTTTCGTAACCGAAGAAGTACCCAATTTCATAACCGGCTTGGAAGCGTGTTGCAACATCACCACCAACGCTAAAGCTAGCTCCTGGGATGTATTCTACACCTGTTGGCACGCTCACTACTTGGTTGTTAATAGAGGTAAAGTTGAAGCTGAGGTTAGTTTGCAAAAGGTTTTTAGTATCGGACTTGTAAGCGACTTCAAATTCCCATCCTTTGTTAGAAACGTCACCTGCATTGATAATTGGCGGGTAGCCACCTGGTCCGTAAGACCCTAATAGTGCAGAAACATCCGGTTGGAATAATAAATCAAATGTGTTCTTAACAAAGTAGTTTGTTGTGAAGTTGAGCACTTTTAGCCAAGTAAGATCAACACCAACATTGAATTGACGTGTTGTTTCCCACTTTAAATCTGGGTTAGCTGGGCGCCCAATCGCAATTCCTTGGGTAATGAGGTCATTGAAAACATAAACTCCTTCACCGTTTAGTAAGGCACGGTAAGCAAAGTTTGGAATTTGGTCATTTCCTGAAACCCCATAACTCATGCGCAGTTTTAAGAAATCTATGCTTTTGCTTTTGAAGAATTTTTCGTCTGAAATAAGCCAAGCACCAGACACGGTTGGGAAGATACCATAACGGCTATTTGGGCCAAATTTGCTCGAACCATCGCGGCGTAAAATCCCTGAAATCAAGTATTTTTCTTTGAAAGCGTATTCACCTCTCAAGAAGCCAGAAACAAGTCTTTCAGTAAATTCCCAAGAGTTAGTGTTATTTAGAAAGCCACCTTGTGCTGTGTTGGCAGAAATATCCGCATAAGCAAGTGAGTTATTCGGAATACCAAAAGCCACACCACTTAAAGACTCTCCGTCTCTTTTGAAAACAGAAGCACCGAGTGTTCCTTTCACAGTGTGATTCTCACCAAAAGATTTTTTATAATTCAAGAATGTTTCATAGTTAAGGTCAAGGAAGGTCGAACGTTCTTCATATACAGCGGCTCCACGATCGATAAAAACACTATCGGCAATTTCTACTTGTGGCGATTCTAAGTCTGCATTAGCAGCGGTGTTGGCATATTTCCCATCTCCGTACCAAACAAGTGGTGAAAACACTTTAGCGTCGACCATTGCGTAGTTATAATTGAAGCGATTCGTTAGCGATAAATTTTCGTTGAATTCATAAATAAATTCTTCTTTTCCAACGAATTTATTAGCTGTACTCCAGTTATATTGATTTTGAATTTGAGCAATAGGGTTGATGATATCACTTACTTCTTCCATGTAGGAGAAGGTGTTTGGACCACTATAAACTGGTTCGTTCGGGAAGGCGTTAATGGTGTTATAGAGCACAGATCCAATGCCGTTTTCAGGTAGTGTGCTGCGCATATCAGATGAAAAGAGAAGCACAGAATTGAGCTTGAGTTTGTCAGACATGTCTGTACTAAAGTTCAACCGAGCGTTGTAACGACCAAAATTTGATTTATCGCCACCTACAATTCCATCTTGGTTGAAATATCCTAAACCAATAGAATAGCGTGTATTAAGCGTACCGCCGTTTAATGAAAGGTTATGACTTTGGACAGGAGCTGTACTAAAAACAGAGTCTTGCCAATTGGTGCCAGTCCCAAGATTAGTGTTGGCAAACGGCATGGCCTGACCACCAAAAGCAAAGGCCTCATTTTTAATAACAGCATATTCTTCTGCCGTTAATAGGTCAAGTCGGCGAGCTGTTTGTTGCATGCCATAGTATCCGTTGTATTCAATACTTGGCTTGCGATTAATGGCTCCATTTTTCGTTTCAACAATGATGACACCGTTTGCTGCGCGAACTCCGTAGATACCGGCAGTAGCATCTTTCAATACGTTAATAGACTTGATATCAGCTGGGTTTAAGGCATTTAGTCCTTCAGAATCATAGACCACGCCATCCACCAAAATGAGGGGGTCGTTGTCTCCGAAAGTAGATAAACCACGGATTCTGATATTTGATGAACCACCCGGTGATCCTGAGTTGCTAGAGATCGTAACACCCGAAACTTGACCTTGAAGGGCTTGATCCATACGGGTCATGTTCATTTTTTCGATGTCTTCACCCTTTACTTTGGAAGTTGCCCCGGTTAATTCTTTGGCTTTTGCTGTTCCATATCCAACCACAACAACATCTTTGGTATCTTGTGTTTGTTGGTCTAGCTTCACCGTAATATTGGTTTTGCCAAGAAGCGGATACTCAAGTTTTTCGTAACCCATTGCCGTAAACACCAGAATGGCGCTGTCTGGATTGCTTACTGAAATTTGAAATAACCCTTTGGCGTCGCTGAGAACGGGTTTGCTTGTGTTTTTTACAAGCACTTTGACGTATGGAATGCCTTCTGAGCGATCATTTAGAATGGTTCCGCTAACAGTTTTGGCCTGTCCATAGACTTGCGAGACACCGATGCAACACAGCAGTGCCATGACGAGTTTTCTGATCATAGTCTTTTTAGTTTTAGAGTGGGTTAAATATAGAAAAAAATTAATTATTGTAAAAAGAACAATAACAATTGTAATTGTTCAGAAAATCAGTGTTTTACAAAAAAAGAAACGGAGACACTCCTCTCCGTTTCCTGATTATTAACCTGTTTAACGCTTTGTTTAGAGTGAAAGCGAGATTCGAAGATACAAATATTATTGTAAAAAATACAATAAGTCGAAATTTCTACATTTTGAAACTGTAGCCAACGTCTTTTTTAAGTTCTGTATATGCGCTATGATCGAAAGAAAAAAGTTTGGCTGGTCTGTGCTTGACGTTTTGTTGTTTTTCGTTAAGCGCAATAAGAGGAATGTTTTTAATTTTCTTTCTGAAGTTGGCTTTGTCCATTTCTTGTTGGAAAGCGTATTCGTAGAGTTGTTGAAATTCACTGAGGGTAAAGCGCTCAGGCAATAAATCAAAGCAGACAGGCTCGTTCAAAAGCTTTTGCTTCAGCATTTCATAAGTGCTTTCAAGGATATGATTGTGATCAAAAGCCAAAGTAGGCATGTCGTTCATGGAAACCCAACTGATGTCGTCTGCCCAAGAGGAGGCCTTCACTTGAAATTCCTCAATGCGAACTAATGCAAAATGAGCAATGGTAATGACGCGTCCCTGTGGGTGACGGTTTGGATGTCCAAATGATTGAGATTGATGCATTTGGATATGATCCAAGCCAGTTAATTCTTTGAGAATGCGTTCGGCAGCTACCGGGAGATCTTCATCTGGGTACACAAGGTCACCAGGGATGGCCCAATAATTATCATAGGGTTCCATCGCTCTCTTTATTAATAGCGCCTTGATTTCGCCTGCTTCGTAGCCAAAAATGATGCAGTCAACAGAAAACGCAGAAGTAAAAAAGTCGTTGAATTCTATTTTATACATAAGCTTAGTGTCCAGCTCCAGTACTTTCAAAAGTTTGAATACCCTTGCTTTTTAATATTGCAGAGCTGCGAATTGCAAAATAAATCAAATAAGCAAAACAAGCGACGCCTACCCAATAAGATTGTTGAATACCGAGTAGATTGTCGGCCGCCAAGGTGCCTTGTGCTAATGTAACAAAACCACCACCCATAATCATAAGAATGAGTAAGCTTGATGCTGTATTGGTGCGCTTCCCTAATCCGGCAATCCCTAGCGTAAAGATGCACGGCCACAAAGTACTACAGAATAAACCAACTGAAATAAAGGCAAATACGCTCACGTAACCCGAACTAAAAATACCGATGATAAGCGCTAATGAACCGAGTGATGAGTAAAGTACAATCTGACGCACAGGATTGCCATTTGAAATGAAGTCTGCGGCAATCAAGACAAACACTAAGCCGAGATAAGGCGTTAAAGCTGAAATATCAGAGCCACCAATGGTATTGACAAGTGCAAAAATACCAAAAGCAATTAGTGGCAAAATGACACCCATGATGCGGTTAAATGCTTTAGATTTTTCAAATACACCCGCAGCAGAGGCCCAACGACCAATCATCATGCTGGCCCAAAACAATGATACAAACGGAGCAACTTCACTTTCTTTTTTGCCCAAATGCTGTTTCATGAACTCAGGTAGGTTGCTGGCCGTAGCTACCTCTACACCTACGTATATAAAAATAGCAATCATAGCGAGTAGCACTTGCGGTTCGCGAAGTGTGCTCCATACTTGACCTGGCTCATTGGAGCTATCTTCTCCAATGCGATCTGGTAAGTTTGAAAATTTAAAGAACAAAGCGGCAAGAACGAAAACTGCTCCTAGCACCAAATAAGGAATCTGAACAGCATTCAAGTCCAATTCTGATGGCCCGCTTGGGCTACCAAAAATGGCAAAAGACACGATGACAGGCCCAATGGTTGTCCCGAGGTTATTGATACCTCCAGCCATACTGAGGCGTACATTACCTTTGGCTGGGTCACCCATTTGAATGGCAAGTGGATTTGCTGCCATTTGCTGAAAAGCAAAACCGATCCCAACGATAAACAATCCACCAAGAAGCATTGGGAAAGATCCTCCGTTTGAAGATGCTGGGATAAACAACAGCGTTCCAAGTGCAGAAACAATAAGCCCTAATGCGAGTCCGTTGCGGTAGCCAATTCGGTTGAATAAGTCTCTTTTTAGTAAAGAAGATGCTGCAAAATAGATCAGGGAACCTACAGTGTAGGCAACATAAAAGGTGTTTTGAATCCAGAGCACTTTACTTTGTGAAAGATTAAGTGCTTTTTTGAATACAGGGATTAGGATGTCATTACTAGCGGCAACAAAGCCCCAAAAGAAAAAGATGACAATCAGCGTTGCGAAGGCGCTGTAGTTCGTTTTTTGCATGATATTGGTTAAAGTTTTGGTCCAAATTACAATAATTTGGTTTTAACCGATATGTTGCTGCAGATTTTTTTCTTGGTTGAGTTGGAAAATTTTAGAAATGGTCGCTACAATTGATTTGGTATCAAATCCGCAGTCAGCCCAGAGTTCTTCTTGGGTTCCGTGATGAATATATTCGTCAGGAATACCAAGTCTGATGACTTCTGCTTGATATTTTTGATCGACCATAAATTCAAGCACTGCAGAGCCAAAACCTCCCATTAAACAGCCATCTTCAACAGTGATGACCTTTGAGAATTTAGCGAAAACTTCGTGTAAAAGAACAGTGTCAAGCGGCTTGACAAAACGCATGTCGTAATGTGCAATTGAAACGCCAGAATCTTTTAGTTGTTGGATAGCTGCTTGTGCAAAGTTTCCGGGATGACCAATAGTTAAAATAGCGATGTCTTCACCGGAAGTAACTTTTCTTCCTTGTCCGACTTTAATTTCTTTGAAAGGAGTTTTCCATTCTGTCATGACGCCATTTCCGCGTGGGTAACGAATAGAAAAAGGGCCTTGGTTGGGTAATTGGGCCGTATACATGAGGTTGCGCAGTTCTTCTTCGTTCATTGGCGCAGAAACAACCATGTTTGGAATCATGCGCATGTAAGCGAGGTCATAGGCACCATGATGTGTGGCACCGTCAGCACCAACCAATCCACCGCGGTCAAGGCAAAAAACCACATTGAGGTTTTGTAAAGCAACGTCGTGTAAGACTTGGTCAAAAGCGCGTTGCATAAAGGAAGAATAGATATTGCAAAACGGCACCATACCTTGGGTTGCCAGGCCAGCACTAAAAGTAACTGCATGTTGTTCGGCAATGCCGACGTCAAAAGCGCGTTTTGGCATAGCTTGCATCATGATGTTCAAGGAACATCCAGAAGGCATTGCGGGTGTAACACCCATGATTTTTTCGTTCTTTTC
The DNA here is from genome assembly GCA_044371695.1 of Crocinitomicaceae bacterium. GTDB lineage: Bacteria > Bacteroidota > Bacteroidia > Flavobacteriales_D > Crocinitomicaceae > UBA952. Next base: position 11,595 of record JBILTD010000028.1, read on the forward strand.
AGCTAACTCAACGATTGAATGGCCAAAAACATCTTGGTATTTAGGCGGTTCTGGTGATTTTGGAACAATCTTGACGATTTCGCCGGTTTCTTTGTTAAAGACACCAGGCGCGTGCCATTTTGTAGGATTTCCTTCCTCAGAAAATTTGTATCCGGCACCTTTTCTCGTGATGCAATGTAAAATTTTCGGGCCAGGGATATCTTTGAGATCTTCTAGGATTTTTGCTAAACCAATGACGTCATGGCCATCTACAGGGCCAAAATAGCGGAAGTTGAGCGCTTCAAAAAGATTAGACTGCTTCAGTAGCGTGCCTTTTAATGCGTGAGAAACTTTGGAAGCAATTGTTTGTGCGTCAGGGCCAAACTTGGAAACTTTTCCTAATAATTTCCAGACTTCATCTTTAACCTTATTGTAGGTATGCGATGTAGTAATGTCGGTTAAATATTCTTTGAGTGCCCCAACATTTGGGTCAATAGACATGCAGTTGTCATTGAGAATGACGAGCAAATTGGCGTCTTTTTCGAAGCCGGCATGATTCATGCCTTCAAAAGCCAAACCGGCTGTCATGGCGCCATCGCCAATAACTGCAATGTGCTGACGCGTTGTTTCGCCTTTGTAATGATTAGCAACGGCCATTCCAAGTGCTGCAGAGATTGATGTAGAAGAGTGTCCTACACCAAAGGTGTCGTATTCAGATTCGGAGCGTTTTGGAAACCCAGAAATACCACCTTTATTGCGGTTGGTATGAAATTTTTCGCGGCGTTCTGTCAAAATTTTGTGTCCGTAAGCTTGGTGACCAACATCCCAAACAAGTTGATCGTGAGGCGTATTGAAAGCATAGTGTAAAGCTACTGTGAGCTCCACTACACCTAAGGATGCGCCAAAATGGGAGTTCCCGATTTCAGAAATTACATCAACGATGTATTGTCTTAACTCTTGGGAAATTTGAGGAAGTTGTTCTTGTCCGAACTTTTCACGTAAATCACTCGGGACGGTAATTTGAGCTAGTAGTGGACCGGGTGTGTACGGATGGTTTGACATAGTAACAAAGTTAAGCGTTTCGGTAGCTAAAGAAACATCTTAACGCAGAAAAAGTTCAGTTAGTGCCCTTTGCTTGCTTTCAAATTGTTTTTTTCAAGGGCAAAAACAAAGCCGACAAAGAGAAGTACGAGCAAGTTGTGTACAAAATGGTTCAGGATACTTTTTTCAAATTGAACCTGGCTTCCGATCCAGAAAAGCACAAGGCTTGATCCGAGGTAAAGGAAGAATTTTTTAAGGTTGTAAGGAATCGGGAAATGTTTCTGGCCTAAAAAGTAAGAAAGCGTCATTTGTAGGCCGTAAACGATGAGTGTAGCCCAAGCGCTGGCCATGTATTGGTATTTTGGAATGTAATACACATTGATGGCAATGGTTACTAATGCTCCGGCTATGGTAATATAGGCGCCATATTGCGTTTTTCCGCTGAGTTTGTACCAAATACTTTGATTGTA
>JBILTD010000163.1:0-4254 GCA_044371695.1 Crocinitomicaceae bacterium
CAGCTTGCTTGTTATCGTTGTAAGCTTTCTGAATGGCTTCTACAATCTGAGCAATTTCAGTCACTCCGTTTGCCTTGAGGTCGTTCATAACGGCTTGAATCACGTCGGGTCTTGGGCCCCAAGTAAATACTTCTTGAAGCTGTTCATCCAAACAAATCAATTTCGGAATAGACCTTCCTCCATTCGTTAAATAAGCATCCATGACCTCAGGGTTTTCATCACGGAGGATGTATTTTGTTTGAATATTTGGGCTACACAAAGCAAGCTTTTCTAGAGCAGGAACGCATTGTGCTGCATCTCCACACCAAGGTTCGGTTATGATGAGCCAAGTCCAGTGCTGTGCTTTTTGAGCAATAAGTTCACTCAGCTCAGTAGGAATAGTGATGGTTTTATTGAGTCGGTTCATTCTTTGCAGATTGAGCTTTGTGTAATATACATAAGCTTCACTCTGGTTGGGGCCACTTGTGCGGCCGTCATTTACCAATTGTTCAGTCAGCGCTATATAAGCGCTATAGTTCATGGCTTGTTCAAGTATTGTTGTATTGATAACTGACATCTTCAGATTTTGGAATGTGAGCTGCAAAATTACGAATAGAAAAAATTACTATTTGCAAAATCGGATTTTATCATTTGAAGAAGATTTTGTATATTTGCACCCACTTAAACGGAGGTTGTAGCTCAGTTGGTTAGAGCGTCGGATTGTGGTTCCGAAGGTCGCGGGTTCGAGACCCGTCTTCCTCCCCAAACAAAAAGCCAGTAGCAATACTGGCTTTTTTTATGCAATAAAATTATATTGGGCTAATGATTTGAACCATCTGTTCATCCAATCGAAGATAGCCATAATCGTAACAGAAATAAATGGTTTCTCCATTTTTCGCTTGCTTGGTATGCGTATGATAAGCCAATTGAAATCCACTTTTCAGCAACTCCATGAGTGCTATTGGTTTTCTTTTTCCTTTTGAAAGCCGACACAGGATTTGTTGGTTACTGCGTAAAATGCTATTGATTTTTTTGAAGCTTGCCATTTGCGCTGCGTAGTGCTGATTATTATAGGCATTCCGGCAATGGTCCGAACAGAACTTTTGATCGCGCCTTCCATGTAAGGTTTGGCCACACGCTTTGCAAAATCGCTTGGATTCTAAATAATTCATGAGAACAAAACGCACTTTGAAGGTTTATAGTAGTAGGAAGTGTTCTCAGCGCATAAAAGTCACAATTTCAGCACCTTAAATATTCGTCAGCATCCGTAAAATATGCAGTCAATGGTACATTTTGCTCAAAACTTTGTAACGAGCGAAAAAAAATTGCGTTGAAGTCGAACCTTTCTTCATTTTATCAGTACAAGCAAGGGCAATTAAAAATTATGAGGCAGTTAAAAATCGCAAAACAGGTCACTAACAGAGAGACCGCATCTTTAGACAAGTATTTACAAGAAATTGGTCGTGTGGACTTAATCACCGCCGATGAAGAAGTAGAGCTTGCTCGTAAAATCAAGGCAGGAGACCGCATCGCATTGGAGCGCTTGACAAAAGCAAACCTTCGCTTCGTGGTTTCAGTAGCAAAACAATACCAAAATCAAGGTCTTGCTTTACCAGACTTGATCAATGAAGGAAATCTTGGCCTCATTAAAGCAGCTGAGCGTTTTGACGAAACACGTGGTTTTAAATTCATTTCATACGCTGTATGGTGGATTCGTCAATCAATTCTTCAAGCATTAGCAGAACAAGCACGTATCGTACGTTTGCCTTTGAACAAGATCGGTAACATCAACAAAATCAACCGCGCTTATTCAGAACTAGAGCAAAAACTAGAGCGTCCACCTTCAGCAGACGAATTGGCTGAATTCCTAAACGTAACACCAGAAGAGGTGAAGCAAACGCTTTCTCAGAATGGCCGTCACATTTCAATGGATGCCCCACTCATCGAAGGAGATGAATCGACTTCTACCATGTACGATGTCATGCAAGGAGATTCACTTCCTGGCCCTGAAGCTAACCTTACCCTAGAATCATTGCGTTCTGACATTCGCCGCTCATTAACAAGCCTCACCCCGCGTGAAAGCGAAGTCATCAGCATGTTCTACGGCCTTGACGGCAAAGCACCACTTTCCCTCGAAGAAATCGGCGACAAATTCGACCTCACCCGTGAGCGCGTCCGCCAGATCAAAGAGAAAGCCATCCGCCGCCTCAAACACACCAACAAAAACAAAGTACTGAAAAGCTACTTAGGATAATAAAAAAAGGAACCGCGAGGTTCCTTTTTTTTGACTACATCGGATCTACATCGATACTGATCTGGATGCTTTTGAAGCGGACGTTTTGGTAGAAGGTGTCGAGGTCTTGGAGGATTTTGGCCTTGACTTTTTTGTCGGGGGCGCCGCGCTCGATTTTGAGTTTGATTTCTTTGAGGTATTTGTTTTGAATTCTTTTGATGAGCGGGAATTCTGGGCCAAGTACGCGTTCTTTAAAGACACTTCGGAGTTGATCGGCAAGGAATTGTGCGCCTTCGCTAACGACTTCTTCCTTTTCGTGCTTGAGGGTGAGCTGGACAATTTTGTAGAAAGGTGGATAAAAGAAGCGTTCGCGTTCTTCGATTTCGACTTCGAAAAAACCTTTGAAGTCGTGGGCCATGACTCTTTCTAAAACCCAGTGTTCGGCTTGCGCGCTTTGGATCACGACTTTACCTTGTTTTTCTTTGCGGCCAGCTCGGCCAGCAACCTGAGACATCAGTTGAAATGCACGTTCGTAGGCCCTGAAGTCAGGGCGATTGAGCAGCATGTCGGCGTCCAGAATTCCTACCAAAGATACGTGGTCAAAATCGAGGCCTTTGGTGACCATTTGGGTCCCGATGAGCACATCGATGCGGCGGTTTGAGAAATCGTCAATGATTTCCTCGTAGGCGTGCTTGGAGCGGGTGCTGTCGAGGTCCATGCGTTTGAAGACTGCTTGCGGAAACATGAGTTGGAGTTCGTCTTCTATTTTTTCAGTACCAAACCCAATCATGCGCAGTCGGTTGCTGCCACATGCGGTGCAAGAACCAACAGGCGGAATGGTGTAGCTGCAATAATGACACTTGAGCATATTGCTATGCTTATGATAGGTGAGGCTGACATCGCAGTGCTGACAACGCGGCGTCCAGGAACAAACTTCACAAGACCAAATAGGTGTGTAGCCGCGTCTGTTTTGAAACAAGATAATTTGTTCTTTCTTTTCGAGAACGCTGCGCATTTCGGTCAGGAGCAAAGAAGAGAAATGCGACTGCATATTTTTAAGCTTCTTCTCTCTTTTGAGATCGGCGCAAAGCATGTAAGGCAGTTGGAGGCCTTTGTAGCGTTCTTGCAGATTCACCAAATGGTATTTTCCTTGTAGAGCGTTGTAATACGTTTCAATGGCGGGTGTCGCAGAACCGAGTAGGACTTTTGCCTCATGGAATTTAGCGAGTACAATAGCGGCATCTCTGGCGTTGTAGCGAGGCGAGGGGTCGTATTGTTTAAAAGACGCTTCGTGCTCTTCGTCAACGATGACTAAACCGAGGTCGGCAAAAGGCAAAAACACTGAGCTTCGGGCCCCAACGATGATCCTGAATTTATTGGGGTCATTGTTGAGCACATGATTCCAGATTTCTACGCGCTCGTTTTGATTAAAACGGCTGTGGTAGACCCCAACCAACTGCCCAAAATATTTCTGCAGGCGTTTGATGAGTTGCGTAGTGAGCGCAATTTCTGGAATTAAAAACAAGACCTGCTTGCCTAAGTCTAGATATTGCTGAATGAGCTGTACATAAAGTTCGGTTTTTCCTGAACCCGTAACCCCATGTAATAAGCACACTTCTTTTTCTTGAAATCCGTTTTCAATGGCAGTTAAGGCTTCTTGCTGAATTTCAGTGAGTGCTTTAAAAGCTGCAGTTTCTTCATTTTGTGTTTCAAAACGGTCAATTTGTAACCTTTCAATTTCAAAAATGCCTTGTTTTTCTAGTGTGGCTAATGCCGAGGCGCTCACGTCGTGCTTCAATAATAAACTCTTCGAGACCGGCGCATGCAAGCCTCCTGCTTCTGCTGCTAGTTGGATAAACTGCAATAAGGCCTGTACTTGCTTTTCAGATCTTGGCTTTTTTTCAATGGTATTTAAAAGCACACTGATGGCCTCTTCTTCTTGAAATGCGGTATTCAGAAAGACAAAAAGTTGCGTTTTAGGTGTATATCGTTCTTGAACTTCTTCGGAGCCCGCAATGAGTTTGAAATCAAGGAGCTTTTTG
>JBILTD010000164.1:0-4244 GCA_044371695.1 Crocinitomicaceae bacterium
TTTATCTAGTGGTTTGTCATAGGTATTGAGTACTAAATTCAAACCGGCCTTTACCCAGCGATGCTGAAAAGCATCATCAAGCAAGATAAGGCCATCGGGTTGTGATTCTTTGAGTTTTTGGACCCCGAAACGGCGATTTTCACAGACGACAACTTGGGTTTTTTCTTGAAAGCGCTTCTTGAGCATTAGGGGTTCGTCACCAACTTCTTCTGGCAATGAAGTTACTTCAACATGCTTAAAACCTTTTGTTTTTCGCCCGTACCCGCGGCTTAGTACTTGAATAGGGAATCGAGCTTCAAGTAATTCAATCAAATAGGCAGTGTGTGGTGATTTACCTGTGCCACCTACCGCAATATTACCTACGCAAATAGATTTTCCGGGAATGGGATGGCTTTTGAATAAACCAAAGTCAAAACTAAGATTTCTTAACCAAGTAAAGAAGCCATAGAGCAAAGCAAAGGGATACAGCGCTCTTTTCAATTTCATTATTGGCTATGATAATCTGAAAATTCTTGCTCATCGGCGTAATAGAAAATTCTGACTTGAGCTGTGTCGTTCAGAAAATCAATTTTACCAACTTCTACACGGTTAATGACCAAACCAGTGCGGTTTTCAAGATCTGCTTTGAGTAATTCGCGTTGGTCTGGTTTAATGAGGTCAATACGCTCGTAGTTAATCGTTTTACGAGTCTCGTGTTTCATGAGCCAAAGATTCTCTAGAATGAACGTAACGAGCAGAACAGTGACATTGATGACAGTTACTTCGGAAATACTGAGTTCATTGGATGCCAATGCATTGACAACACTGATGCCAATGACCATAAAGAGGTAGGTCATCTCCTTGATTTCAATGGCATCGGTACGGTATCGAATGATACCAAAAATGGCAAATAAGCCAAGGCCCATACCTGTATCGATATCCATTTGCATGAGTCCGAAGCAAAGGAAAAATGTAATGATTCCAATGAGGAAATAGGTAAAAAGGTAGTCCTTGCGCTTCGTTTTCGAGTAGTATAAAAATCGAATGAGGATAGTCAAAAAGAATAAATTGATCCCGAGACGTATCAATAACGCATAGAAGTCAGTACTAAACCATTGGATGGCATTCGGGTCAACTGCTTTTTTGAGAGGAAGGAAAAATAGAAGGTCAATGAGCATGGTTAATTTTATTTAAAAATAGGAGCTTTTTTTTGAAGCGGTTGAATTTTAGGACTTCTTCACCGTAAATTTCTACACTACCGATACAGTATTTTGAGAGCCTGTAAGGTCTGAGGTGTTCTTTTTTCATGAGTTGATAAAACGGCGAGTTCCGATCGAGTTGTTCTTGTTTGAGTTCAGCAATGACCAATTGGTCAAAATTTCTTTGAACGTCACCCATATGGAAATGAATATTGAAATCTAGGGTGAGTCGTTCTTTTGATGTTTTTGAAACTAAGGTAATTCTCTGGAAAGAATTCCACATGGTGGGTCTGAGGTCAGTTTTATCGACAAGTTGACGCTTTAAAAATTCGCGTTCCTTTTCTTCAGTAAGTTCATTGAAATTATCTGTCAAAATCCGACGTTTGTCGGTCCTGCCTTTCACTTTATGCTTGATCTCAAGAAAGTGAATATTCGATTCTACGTATTTGCGAATGCGTACTTTGTAGCGATCTGCACGACCATTGTGGTGGTCCCGGAAAAAAGAAAATTTTTCGTCGTCAAAATACAATGATTCATAGTGAGGAAGCATCGTTCCTTCAATCTTTAGAGCGCGGTAATCAGCAGCTAAGATAGGGATGAAGCGCAGAAGATCGTCCTGTCTGAAAGCAAATTTGGTGTCAATGCGATTCATTAAATTCACATCGGCCATTTCGCGGAGGTCTATCGGATCAAAGTGCTTAATTTCTGCTGCTATACTGCTCATCTCTGTTGGTCAAAAATAACAAAATCCTCGCTGTTTGCTTACATTTGTCTTATGAAGTTCAAAATTCTACTCTTAGGTGCTGGCGAACTCGGTAAAGAGTTTGTAATTGCAGCACAACGATATGGTCAGACCATTATTGCCGTTGATAGTTACCCCGGGGCACCCGCTATGCAGGTAGCTGATGCTTTTGAGGTGATCAATATGTTAGACGGAGCGGCACTCGATAGGGTTGTAGCGAAGCACCAACCCGATATCATCGTTCCTGAAATTGAAGCAATTAGAACTGAACAATTTTATCAATACGAAGCACAGGGCATTCAAGTAGTACCGAGTGCTAAAGCTGCTAACTACACCATGAATCGCAAGGCTATCCGAGATTTAGCGGCTAAAGATTTAGGTGTTCAAACTGCGCCTTATCAATATGCGACCTCTCTTGAAGAGCTTAAGGCAGGTGTTGCTTTTTGTGGCTTACCTTGTGTTGTAAAACCCTTGATGTCGAGCTCAGGTAAGGGACAATCGGTCATTAAAACGGAAGCAGACATCGAGCGTGCCTGGCACTATGCCATGGAAGGTTCTCGTGGAGATTTAAAGGAAGTCATTGTAGAAGGATTTATCAATTTCGATTATGAAATTACACTCTTGACCGTGACGCAAAAATCAGGGCCCACTTTATTTTGCCCGCCCATTGGTCATCGACAAGAACGCGGCGATTACCAAGAAAGTTGGCAACCGATGCCCATGAATGTACAGCATTTAGCCGAGGCACAAGAAATGGCAGCAAAGGTCACTGCAGCACTTGGTGGCGCAGGTATTTGGGGGGTTGAATTTTTCATCACTCAAGAAGGCGCTTATTTTTCAGAATTATCGCCAAGGCCGCACGATACCGGAATGGTCACACTAGCAGGCAGCCAAAACTTAAATGAGTTTGAGTTGCACGCAAGGGCAGTATTGGGCTTACCCATTCCGCAAATTGAACTCAAGCAAAATGCGGCCAGTGCTGTGGTTTTAGCAGACACCGAAAGCGAGGAAGCCCCACATTTTTCGGGCTTAGATATCGTACTGCAAGACCCAAAAGCTGAGGTTCGAATTTTTGGAAAACCAAATACAAGACCTTACCGCAGAATGGCTGTAGCCTTGGCCTTTGGTCAAGAATCTGTATCGGAAATTACTGAACGAGCCAAAGCCCACGCAGCTCAAATTAAGTTATCGTAGTTGCGCACATTGCATATAAACAAGTTTTAAAATTGAACCATGAATAAAATAGTTGCACTTTGCTTTTTATTGCTTCCGCTGCTTTCCCATGCATTGGAACTCACTTATCATTTGTCGATGCCTCAGCCCAATTCGCATTACTTCGCGGTTAAAATTGATGTCAAGGGGAATACGGCTAACACGCAAGAATTTAAATTACCAGTTTGGACACCTGGTTCTTATTTGGTGCGCGAATTCTCGAAAAATTTAAATCAAGTCAAGGCAATTGATATCAATAACAAAGAGCTTGTTGTCAATAAGAAAACCAAAAATGCCTGGGAAATCCAATGTGCTGGCCAAGAGAATTTTACCATTTTTTATGAGGTGTATGCTTTTGAACTATCGGTGCGAACTCCTTATTTAGACAACACGCATGGCTTTGTTGCCGGCGCTGCTGTTTTTATGTACACAGAGGCTACGAAAAATCAACCTGGACTGCTGAAAGTATATCCACACCAGAGCTTTAAAAAAGTAAGCACCGCATTGCCTTCGGCCGATTTCAAAACTGAATTAGGCTGCTTTAATTTTACGTTTGAAGACTACGACCAATTGGTAGATTGCCCTATAGAAATTGGCAATCAGCAAGAATTTGATTTTATGGCAGCTGGTATCAGACACCGTGTTGCGATGTATGGTGAGGCCAACTATAACGTGGTACAACTTCAGCAAGATATGGCTAAAGTAGTGCAAGCCGCTACTGATGTTTTTGGAAGCAACCCCAATAAAGATTATTTGTTTATCATCCACAATGTCACAGATGGCCAAGGTGGTTTGGAGCACAAAAATAGCTGTGTCCTGAGTGTGAATCGTTGGTCATATGCCGGATCCAATTACACGGGTTTTATCAACTTAGTTGCCCATGAATATTTCCACCTTTGGAATGTCAAGCGCATTCGACCAATAGAATTGGGTCCATTTAACTACGATCAAGAGTGTTACACCTCCCTTCTATGGGTGATGGAGGGGATCACATCTTATTATGACGAACTCTTACTCAGACGTGCAGGCTTTTACACAAAAGAAGAGTTTCTCAGTAAAATGCAATCACAGATCAATTATGTGGAAGGTAGCCCAGGTTCTAGAGTGCAGCC
>JBILTD010000165.1:0-4242 GCA_044371695.1 Crocinitomicaceae bacterium
GATTCGAAAAGGGACGGGCAACCGTCCCTTTTTTATTTGCTATCTTTGTGGTATGTCAAAAGCATCATATACTGTCACTGCAGCACTCCCCTACGCCAACGGACCCCTTCATTTAGGACACGTTGCGGGCGTTTATTTACCAGCCGATATCTTTGTGCGTTTTCTGCGCATGAATGGCCATGATGTCGCATTCATTTGTGGTTCAGATGAACACGGTGCAGCCATTACCCTACGCGCCAAAAAAGAGGGTTTAAGCCCAAAAGATATTGTAGACAAATATGACGGTATCATCCGAAATGCTTTCAAAGACTTCAATATCAGCTTTGATATTTTCCACCGTACATCTTCAGCCTTACACCACGAAACTTCAGCAGCCTTTTTCAAAAAACTCTATGACCAAGGTCAATTCACTGAGGAAGTTTCTGAACAATACTATGACGAACAGTTTCAGCAGTTTTTAGCAGACCGCTATATCACCGGAACTTGTCCCAAATGTCAAAATGCAGGCGCATACGGCGATCAATGCGAGAAGTGTGGCTCTGACCTCAGCCCAACTGACCTCATCAACCCTACTTCAACACTAAGTGGCAGCAAACCCGTGCTCAAAAGCACCTCACACTGGTACCTTCCAATGGACCAACACGAAGCTTGGCTTAAAGATTGGATCCAAGATGGCACCCTTGACGGAAAAAAGCAACACGAACCCAAAGAATGGCGCAACCAAGTCATTGGCCAATGCATGTCATGGATCAACGGTGGTTTAAAACCACGCGCCATGACCCGAGACCTCGATTGGGGTGTGAAGGTGCCACTACCAGGTGCCGATGGCAAAGTACTTTATGTTTGGCTCGATGCACCCATTGGTTATATTTCAGCCACCAAACAATGGGCCCTCGACAACGGCAAAGATTGGGAGCAATATTGGCTCAAATCAAAAGCCCAAGACCGCAAATTGGTGCACTTCATTGGTAAAGACAACATCGTTTTTCATGCGATCATCTTTCCAATCCTGCTCAAAAACCATGGTGACTTCATTTTGCCAGACAACGTGCCGGCCTATGAATTCTTAAACCTAGAAGGCGACAAATTCTCTACCTCCAGAAATTGGGCGGTTTGGCTGCACGAATATTTAGAGGCGTATCCAGACAAAACAGACGAGCTCAAATATGTCCTCACGGCAATTGCCCCTGAAACCAAAGATTCAGAATTTACTTGGAAAGAATTCCAGACGCGTGTTAACTCAGAGCTTGCCGATATCTTTGGCAACTTTGTAAACAGAACCTTGGTCTTGACCAATAAATATTACGAAGGGCAAGTGCCGGCAGCAGGCGCTTATACTCCTGAAGATCAACTAATCATCGCGCAAATTCAAGAAATTCCTGGCCGTATCTCAAAATTGGCCTATGCCTACAAACTCCGAGAAGCACAAGCAGAAATGATGAATTTTGCCAGAATTGGCAACAAATATTTAGCAGACAACGAGCCTTGGAAATTAGTCAAAACAGATCCTGAGCGCGTGCAAACAATCATGCACATTGCGCTGCAAATCACGGCTAATCTTCAAATTGCGTGTCAGCTCTTCTTGCCAGCCACAGCTGCCAAACTCAGTACAATGCTCAATGCTTCTTGGTCAACATTTCAAGACCTCGGGCGCATTGACCTTTTACAAGCCGGGCATCAAATAGGCGAAGTTCAAATCTTATTCTCAAAAATCGAAGACACACTTGTTGAAACCGAAGTTGGCAAACTCAAGGCAAGCAGTGCTATTCAAAGTAAATATCCTCCTATGAAAGAAGCAATTGCATTTGATGATTTCTCCAAAATGGACCTCCGCATGGGCACCATTCTTGCCGCTCAAAAAGTAGAGAAAGCAGACAAACTGCTCCAACTCACCGTTGACACCGGCATTGACCAACGAACCATTGTCTCGGGTATCGCCGAGCACTACGCCCCAGCAGACATCATTGGCAAGACTGTACTCGTATTACTCAACCTCGAACCACGCAAAATTCGTGGCATCGAATCTCAAGGCATGATCTTAATGGCTGAAAACGAGGAAGGTAAACTGAGCTTCTTAGCATCCGAACAAGATTTCGGCGCAGGCCCTACTATTCGTTAACGATTTTTTACGCATATCTACTTGCAGAACTTAAAAAAGTTCGTATCTTTGTAGTCCCAATACGGAAAACAACACGTTTCAAGATATATTGCGGGGTGGAGCAGTTGGTAGCTCGTCGGGCTCATAACCCGAAGGCCATCGGTTCGAGTCCGGTCCCCGCTACTAAGAAAAGCCAGTCGAATTCGACTGGCTTTTTTTGTTTCAAGAAACGTTGAAAGTTTACTTTCAAAAGTGGATTGAAATGAAAAAAGGAAGATCGCACAGCGGTCTGAGCTTTTCTTAGTAAAGTCCCAAATTAGGTCCATCCGCACCGAAGTGTAGGATAGTCCGGTCCCCGCTACTAAGAAAAGCCAGTCAGAAATGATTGGCTTTTTTATAGGCTTAAACTGAAGCAAGTTGTGATGGATGCGGCATTCTTTACCTTGAATACTAGCTCATTTTACCGCATCTCCAAATTTCAATTCCAAAAGTTAAATAAACCCCAATATCCAAAGCTAAGCAATAGCATAAGGTGTACTGCATAATTTAAAACCAAAGTTATGCGCAACCAAAGCTTAGGTCTGTTTGCTTTCAGGTTGTTCCGGGTATGGATGACAAGGGGCAAGAATAAGCCTAATAACAAAAATGGGGTGTATGAAGATGCTCTGATTAATATCGAATTGTAATGTTGATACGGGACATCGAAATAGAAAATGCTGTTATTTGTATTTAACACCACTATATATGCGCTTAATATGAAGTTCAACGAAACAAGCACTAAGACCAATTTTAAGGAAAGAGGTTTATTTTTGTTTTTCTGAATTTGCGACAGCAGCAACGCTACAGAAATCAAAGCTAATAATCCAGCAAATAGGACAAGCAAAAGTCTTAATGCAGGTGTATTTGAAGGCGTTTTGAAGTTGATGAGTCTTTCAAATTCAGGATTCCTTGGGAATATTTCAGCAATATTTAAAATATGATCGCCTTTTGACAACTCATCTGTTAAGTTGAATTGCACCAATGAATCAAAGTTGTGGTAAAAGTAGATACCGACTACTTTTTCTTTGGTGTCAAAAATAGAAGTGATTAGGGTGCCATCGCCATTTCTGCTTCTACAAACAGCCATTGTATCAGCGAGGGCAGTGCTAAAGTCTAATGACGAGCTTACTTTATGACTTTTTAAAAAATCGGCTCCATTACGGTATCTTTCAAGTTTTCGGGCTTGCTCATTGTTCGTTATAGAAGGACAAAAATTTGCCAAAACATAATTGGGATTGTTGCCTTCAATTAGTTTGTAAGGTTCTACAATTAAATAAGCGCCTAAACTGTCAATATAGATAAACACATCATTTAAAAAGAAGCTGTGGTCATATTGCTGAATGTATTTTTTCACCTCTTTAACGGTAGCACAACGATGAAGTATTTCTGATAGGTAGTCAGCTTCTTTGGTTATTTTTAGCTTGGCTTTAAATCGGTTACTTTGTTTAGGGTAGTATGATGATAATCGAGAAAACACAAGTCCAGCAGTATTCATGCCTGATTGTGGAGTTGTTCTGTTTGCAGAAACTTGTCTTGACCCAGTAAATACGGTTCCATACCCATCGTGCCGTTTGGCTTTCTCAAACCATATTTTGGGTGTCGTCAACCAAGTATCATGGTTACAACCTACTATTGTTTTGCCAGCTGCTGTAATTTTATACATACTACAAGCCATCAAATTGTTTTGATACAATACCAAAACAAGTGTCACGAGCAGAATTTTATAGGGTTTTTGAATTGTCATTAATTCTATATAGATCATTGATTTTTTGCACACAACTTATTCATATGCTCAATAATTTGGGGCGTAATGCTTTAAATGTACTCCAAATTGTCGATTAGGGGTATAAAATAGGATTCAGTATTGTATCTTATAACTTACCTTATTATCAATTTTAGGTACTTTTATTTCGATTAAACATCCATGGAAACAAAACAACATTGAATGCTCGAAAAGTACAAACCAAATAGCATTCGGGGTAATTTTGAACGCAACAAGTATTTTGAGGGTTGGTTTCAGAAGGTATATTCGAAAGAGCATAATGCGTCATTTATTCTTATCTACGGATATGCGACACAGAATTCAGATGATCATTTCGGGTTCT
>JBILTD010000029.1:0-12931 GCA_044371695.1 Crocinitomicaceae bacterium
TGCAATTGACCCAAGTGGTGCTTTCGTTGGTTCAACAATCCAGCAATTTACCGTTTCTAATGTGATTGGCTTGCCTCCAGGATTTGACTATGCTTGTAACATTAGTAATTGTACTTACCTAGGTGGTGGCAATGGTTGTGCAAACATTTACGGAACAACTGATACGATCGGTGTCTTCCCAATTTCAATTGAAGTAACAGCCACTGTATTTATTGTACTTCTTCCTGGTTTGCCACCAACACCAGTTACGCAAACCGTTTCTTTCGATGGCTACCAAATTTTAGTAGGTACCAATGGTAAAATTGAAGCTGTACTTGCGCCACTTGCAATTGTTCCAAATCCAGCATCAGCGCAAATTGCTATCACTGGTTATCTACCATCTGCCGAGACTACCATTAGCATTCAAGATCTATCAGGCAAGGTACTAGAAAACAAGGCGGCCAATCAGCTAAATACAACATTTAACATTGCTGACTTGAAAAGCGGAACCTACATGATTGTCGTGAAAGATCAGTTTGGATCAAGAACTGAAAAATTCGTGAAGCTCTAATTAAAATTGCTTTTTAATCGTCTTAAAACAAAAAGAGGGGGCAAAAAGCCCCCTCTTTTTGTTTCTAATATTTCCAAAGATTTACTTGTATAAGCCGCGCTCATCGATATACTTCAAGACCTTTTCGGTAAGTAAAAAACTACAATCTTGTTCTTTGGCCAGCATGGTTCTGATCATGCTTGCACTCAGGCTAAGTACGGGCACCTCATTGATTACATGAATATGAGGATGTGAAATCTTAGGGCTTTCTTGTGGTGCTTCATTTTCAACGTAGGCTCTTGGGTAAACATAAACATGATGCTTCGCCAATATTTGCTCCCAGTTATACCACTTATGAAAACTGCGCAAGTTATCAGCACCCATAATTAAACTAAATGAGTGCTGAGGATATTTTTCTACAAAATGTGTAAGTGTAGAAATGGTATAATTTGGTTTTGGCAAATGAAATTCAAGGTCACTCACTTGCAAAAGCGGATGATCCTCCGTTGCCTCTTTGGCCATATCTAGACGGATATAATCAGCTAACAAGCTCTCTTTATTTTTATGCGGATTTTGCGGCGTAACCACCAACCAAACTTGGTCAATTTCTTCTGTTTGCGCCATATAATTAGCAATAATCAAGTGCCCCACATGAATGGGGTTAAAAGTGCCAAAATATAAACCAATCCTCATTAGTCTAAAAATTGCTTGATTTGTGTGGCCACCTGTTCAATGGCTAAGTTTAAGTCATCATTGACTACAACCAGATCAAATTCAGGCGCCTTTTCAATTTCTTCTTCGGCTTTTGCCAAACGCATCTGTATCTTATCTTCAGCATCGGTTTTTCGCTTGCGCAAGCGTTCAGCAAGCACAGCAATACTTGGCGGTTGAATAAAAATCGACAAGCACTGTTCACCCAACAATTCTTTGATACGCAAACCACCAACGACATCGACATCAAAAACAACTATCTGACCCGCAGCCCAAATTCTTTCCAATTCTGCTTTGAGTGTTCCGTAGAACATGCCTGTGTAGACCTCTTCCCACTCAAAAAAAGCATCTGAAGCGATTTTTTCTTTAAAGCTGTCTGGGCTAAGAAAGTAGTAATGAATCCCTTCCTTTTCTTCACCTCTGGGCGGTCTTGAGCATGCTGAAACAGAGAAAGCCAACTGTGGGTTTTGCGCCAACAATGCTTTTACAATAGTTGATTTTCCTGCTCCGGAGGGCGCTGAAATAACAATGCTTTTACGCGGATTCATGTTATAAAGAATTGAGCACTTGTTCTTTAATTTTCTCGAGGTGATCTTTCATATCCACCACTTTGCGTTGGATTTCGGCATGGTTGCACTTGCTGCCTAAAGTGTTGATTTCACGACCCATTTCTTGAGCAATGAATCCTAACTTTTTACCCGATGCCTCTTGCTGCATGGTTTCAACAAAATAATTAAGGTGCTGCAGCAAGCGTTGCTTTTCTTCGGAGATATCTAATTTTTCTACATAAAAGATCATTTCTTGCTCCAGACGATTTACGTCTATACGCGCTTCATCAATATTGGCCAGGCCTTTTTGAATGCGCTCCTTCACTTGGTTGACGCGCTCTTGTTCATATGGAGCAATGGCTTCAAGATTGGTTTTAATAGCTTCGATATTTGCAACTAAATCTTGGGCTAGGGCCTTTCCTTCTTGCTTTCTGAATAACTGAAGTTGTTCGGCAGCATCTTTGACAAGTTTCAGTACAAACTCCATTTCGGCATCGGTTAGCGCTGCGTGTTGAACTGCTAAAACATCGGGCATTTTGAGAACCAACGAGAGGTAATCTTGGGTTTGGCTTTCCCAAGAATTATTGAGGGCTTTGAGCGCTTCGAAATACTGTGTGGCTAATTCTGTATTGATCAGGTTACTTACTGCCTGGTTTTGGCTTTCAATGTAAATACCAAGGTCCATCTTACCACGGAGAAGTAAGTCAGAAACAATGCGTCTGATTTCGGTATCCATGTCTCGGTAAGCCGAAGGAATTTTGAGATTGAGATCGAGACCTTTAGAATTCAAGGATCTTACTTCAATAGAGATTTTTTTGTCTTGAAATTGGCCATTAGCTTTGCCAAATCCAGTCATGGACTGCAGTGCCGATTTCGAAATATCGTATTTATTCATCATCTAATAGTAAATCGGCATCAATGCCTTCATTTTGTTCCTTTACAAACCAAGCAATTTCACTCATGATTTGTGCTTTTTGATCAGTTTGTGGCGCTTTTTCTTCTAAGTATTCTTTGAGTAATAATTGCGCTTCAAGTAACTGCGCTTCTTCAAAAGGACCACTCATGTTTTCAAGAATAGTCAGGCAATCAAGGGCTTCAAGGTAGTCGCCTTGAGAAGCGAGCATTACAAAAAATGGTAAATGCTCATCAAATGGTAATTTTGAATTCCAAATGGCTGATAATACGAGCTTTCTGGACTCGGCATCTGTTTCGTTTTCTAGAAAATCAATAAATGAATCAACTGCTGAGGTATCTAGAATATCTGATAAGAAACCAACTACAAGTTGCTGCTTGCTGCGCTCTGCTCCTTTCAAAGATTCAAAAACAGCATTCAAATGCTGCGCCTTGCCCTTCTCTCTGAGATAATTCAAAGCTTCTGTAACCGATGAAACATCTTGCAAAGCTAGTTTTTGCAACATTTCTATGCTTTTTGCATCGCTTTTTTTGGCTGTACTCATGGAGCAAAGTTAAGGAATTCAAGTGCCATTTACTGAAAAGCGTGCCGCTTACTGTTACTTTATACAAAGTTTAGTGTTTATAAAATCAAGAAATTGGCCAATTCTCTGCCATAATTCCACTCATCTTTGTAAAAATGACTGAACTCATGAAAAAAACTTTAGCCCTATCCTTACTTTGCAGTGTCTTGTTCACAGCATGTGTACCCTCTAAGAAATACAACGAACTCTTAGAGCGCGAAAAAAGCTGCAGCGAAGAATTAGCGAAGTACAAAAAGAGTAGTACTGATTACGAAGTCCTTTCCAAAGACTTACAGTCCAAATACGATTTAGCAGCTAAAGAAGTGAGCCGTTTACGCGGAGATACCAATCAATTGGGTAATCAAATACGTTTACTCAGCCGCGAACAAGCAACTCTTGAAGCGCAATATGAAACACTTGAGAACTCTTTTGACAAATTAAAGAACCTCAGCGCTAAAGAAACGGCAACGCTGCAAACTGAACTTGAGGCTAAAACCCGTGAGCTTCAAAGAAAGGAAGATGCGCTATTGAAACTCGATGAAGAACTCAAAGTGAAGCAAGCACTCCTTGTTGAACGTGAAAAACGCGTAAATGAACTAGAAGATGCTATCCGAAAAAAAGATGCGAAAATTCAGCTCTTGAAAGCAAGAGTAGCAAATGCACTTAGAAACTTTGAAAACCAAGGTCTCACTGTGGTTCAAAAAAATGGAAAAATTTACGTGAGTCTTGAAGCGAAATTATTGTTCAATTCTGGCTCGACAAAAGTAGAAGAGGAAGGGAAAGCCGCACTTGTTGAACTCGCAAGAGTCCTTGAAACAGAGCGCGATTTAGAAATTGTTGTAGAAGGACACACCGATACTGACAAACTAACGAGCAGTGTTTCTCCAAAGAACAACTGGGAGCTTTCTGTGCTCAGAGCAACCTCTGTTGTGGAGCTTATGTTGGCAAATTCAAGCATGGTGCCTGCACAAATTATGGCAGCGGGTCGCGGTGAATTTCATCCGGTTGATCCTAATGACA
Organism: Crocinitomicaceae bacterium; assembly: GCA_044371695.1. Lineage (GTDB taxonomy): Bacteria > Bacteroidota > Bacteroidia > Flavobacteriales_D > Crocinitomicaceae > UBA952. Next base: position 4,284 of record JBILTD010000029.1, read on the forward strand.
AAGCCAAGAACCGAAGAATTGAAATTATTATTTCGCCAAACCTCAACGAATTGTTTGAAATTATCTCAAACGACTAGTTTAGCGAATGACATTGACATGGCCTGAAAGGTCTTTGTAAATGCCTTTTTCAATTTCGTAAACTAAATACCAAGTATAAGTGCCTACTTGTACGGGTATTCCTTCATAGGTGCCATCCCAAACAAAATTGAGATTTGTTGAACTAAACACTTCTTCACCCCAACGGTTGAAAATATAGAACCTAGCACTCATGAGGCCAATAAAGCGACCAAAGAAGTAGTCGTTGAGCCCATCGGCATCAGGAGTAAAAGAATTTGGTAAGTAAATATAGCGCTCTGGCGCAATTGTTATCCATTTAGAAATGCTGTCTATACATCCTTTTTGGTCAATAGCAATGAGCGTAATTTCATAAGGGCCCGGTTGAAGATAAGTGTGATTCGGGTTTACTAAAAATGAATTGGAACCATCGCCAAAATCCCAGGTATAGGTCCAGGCATTTTGAGAGGCATTTTCAAACTGTACAGGTAAGCCCTGCATAGGTTCTTCGGTGCCAAAATAGAAATTGGCCTGTGGTTTAACAACTTGTACGTAAGCAACTGCTCCGACTGTAAAAGTTTGGCATTCATCACTCACTTGAACAAAATAAGCAGTTGAAACAGAAGGATTCACTGTAATACTTTGGGTTGTGGCCTGATTTGACCACAAGTAATAATAAGTGCCATAACCACCGGTGGCACTCACACTAAGCGTAACTGTATCTGCTGGGCAAATCTCTAAGGGGCCATTGGTTTGTAAGATTAGTGGCAAACTCAGAATCGTATATACAATTGAGTCTTGAATGGTGGTACCGCAATTATCTGTTACCTCAAGTTGATATATTGTTGTTGAACCAGGAATAGCAAAGATTGAGTCAGTCGTTCCAATGGTTGTATTGTTAACTGTCCAAACGTAAGAGTATTGACCGGATCCACCTGTAGCAGTTACACCTAGCATGGTTTCAATGAAAGGGCAAATTTCAGTGATGTCTGGACTCATTTGTAAAGCTAATGGTTGGAAAACGGGAACGTTTACCACTAGTGTGTCATAAGCAGGTCCGCTTCCACAAGCATCAGTGACGGAAACCCATATAGTAGTTGTGGTCGTTGGCGTAAAGCTAAAGCTTGGTCCTGTTTGCCCATTGCTCCAGTTATAAGTTAGCGGCTGTACACCGCCGATTACTGAACAATTGATGGTTACGGAATCGCCCGGACAATTAACCGTATTGCTACTTAAGGTCACCTCCATTGGTTGGTTGTCTTGAATCCAGAGGTCGAGCACTAAGGGCGTAATGTTACCACAAGGATCTGCGATTGGAAAGGTGAGCGTCAAAGATTCAAGCCCTTCAATTTGCGCATCTATTAATGTTTGAATATTGAAACTTACGGTAGATTGACCTGCAGGAAACGTTACAGATGCGGGAACTCCAGAGAAATCCTGTCCGTTCGTTGCTGTACCGGAAAGCTGTACCGGTATTGTTAAGGTCTGATTGAGATTGGTTTGTCTTTCAAGCGTGACTTCCGCACTTACACAACCCTCTGCCATCCATGCTGAATTTGCAAATACTTGCTGCGAAAGGGTGTAATCAATTTCAATTGGTGTCAAGGTCGATAATGAATTTGCTTCTAGAAAAATGCCCGAATCCCATTGACCGTCACCAACGTCGGCAATAGCAATAATAAGGTGATACGTCTGACCACACTGTACCTGCGAAACGGCCTCTAGCACTTTTGTAAAACCGTCATACTGAATATACTGTGAACTTTGGTTGTATGGTGCAGTGTTACCGTCACCATTATTAACAAAATAAAAGGGGTTGGTAATACCATTTACATTATTGATCGAAACGACCGCCCCATTGGGTAATTTGGCCATATTTTGAAAACCACTAATGCCTGGCCCAGAGATGAAGAAACCAAAAACATCGTTGTAGGTGGTATTATTTGGAGGTGCAAATTCGGGATATTCGTCAGAACCAAAAACATATTTAAAACGGACGGTATCGGCATAGGGAACGAAGTCAAATTCAAGAATGGCAGCGTTATATGTTTGGGTGCCGCCGATGGCCTGTGAAAGTAAAGGAAAGCCCCCCATGTTATTGTCAACCCCCGAACCAGGTTGATCATTTGGGCCGTGTGGACCGTCACCATTTGGTAAGGTGGTCCCTGTTGTCATGACGATGCCGCTGGTGATTCCGAGATTTGTGTTTGCTGCCGTGAATTGGCCAATAGCTACAGCGCTGCCGTTATAAGTAACATTTGAAACAGTTACGCCATTCCCGAGGAGGATGTTCTGAACCAAACCCTGGGGATTCAAAGAATTACTCGTGACAAGCTGCGCTCTTAACCCTGAAAACAGGAAAAGACAAGCAAGTGCAAATAATATATTCTTTTGGTGAAGCATCTCAATAACTACGTAAATTCTCAGAATTCGTTGTCTAAAACGGCACTTTTTTGCATAAAAAAAGGATGCCGAGGCATCCTTTTCAAGTATTGTGCCAAACTTGGCTTATTTTTTATCAAATAAGGGCTTCAAAACATACCATGCCAAGAATGGAAAAAAGTGCATTGGCATAGCATATCCATAAAAGATAAACTGGTGGAGTTCGCTAGAATTATCAGTGAAAGTAAAGCCTAAAACACCTATCAAACTTGCCGTACTAATTCCAGCAAAAAGGAGCGCAAAAATGAACTCGCCAAAAGACGGAATAAATTTAGTGAGTAACCAATGCCCCAAAGTGGCAAAGATGGTGCCTACTAAACAAGAGATGAAGATTGCTGGAGTAGGTACTACATTTGAATAATCTTCGAACAATTGTTGTTCAAATTGCTCACCATAAAAATAGGAAACACCTCCTGCCAACAGACCTGACGCTAAGGCCCAAATTACTTTTTTTACCATTTTTTTATTTTTTAACTACCGGAATAGTTGCTGTGATTTTGATATTGTCAGCAACACCAGCGTTTTTCTTTCCGACACCAAAATCGTTGCGATTCACGCTGAATTTAGCAATAAAAGTGCCTTTTGCACCTTTTTTAGTAAAAGTAAACGGAATAGTAACTTCTTTGGTTTCGCCTTTGATCTGTAATTTACCCGTTGCTTTAAAGCCCTCAGAAGTCTTCTCAATTTTACTCGAGTTGAACTCAATATAAGGGAATTTCTCTGCATCAAACCACTCCTCAGCACGAGCATGCTTATTTTGTAAGCCATTGCCGGTATTTATTGAAGCGACCTTGATTTTAAAACTCAATTTTGATTGCGCTAGGTTTGCCTCATTGAAAACAAGGGATGTTGACGTGATTTCATCAAAATTTCCACTTACATCTGGGTTTGTAAACGCAACCTTAAAACCTTCAGCAATTTTGTATTGCTGTGCAGTTGATGAAATTGCAAAACAAAGGAAAAAGAAGAACAGTAATTTTTTCATTGAAATTAGTTTTTAACTACTTCTAAGTCTGCTTGTAATTTCACTTCATCAGATAAACCTGGGCTAACTTGACCCATTCCAAACTCTGATCTTTTAACTACGCCATTAACTTGTAAACCTGCTACTATAGCGCCTTGGTAATTTTTGCTATTACCAGTATGAACACCATTGAAAACAACTTTCTTAGTGGTGCCGTGCATCGTCAACTCACCTTCGATAGCATAAGTTCCTTTTGTTTGTGTCTCTTTAACAGACGTGCTTTTAAAGCTGATTGCAGGGAATTTTTCTGCATCAAAACAATCTGCTGTGCGCAAGTGGTTGTCACGTGCTTCAATGCCAGTATTAACTGATCCTGCTTCTGCATTTAAAGTGATAGTTGCACCATTGAAGTCTTCGTTTGGAGTAGTAACTTCCATGGTGAACTTTGTAAAGTTTCCGTGAACTTGAGTGATGCCGTTATGAGTTACTGTGAAGCCCAAACGCGAATGTGCGCCATCCAAAGACCAAAGACCTGCAGAAGTTGCAACGAAAGAAAACAAGGCAAACGCCCCTAATAAACCGACAAATAAATTTTTCATGTTTTAAATTTTAGTGATTAATAGTTAAACAAAATTAATACTGCAAAGTTGCAGGCAAATCAACAAAATTCTATTGATGTAGGTCAAGGAATTGATTTAAGCTAGGTTCTGCAACGCTTGTAGCTTTTCAAAGGCATCCTTAATGTGGCGAATAGGCTCAATGACAAGTCGGAGTTTATCGTCTTTTTGTACCAAACGATAGCCGCTCTGTTTCGCCAAAATATTTTGAAGTAGTTCCTGAAACTGTTGAGTTTCATAAAACGGTGACTGCGGATTTGAGATAAAATGCCCTACTAGCTTTTCAGACTTAAGCACCAATCTTTCTAGCCCCATCGATTCAGCTAACCATCGCAACTCAAAAGAAAACAGGAGTTCTTTGACTTCTTTAGGGAGCGGACCAAAACGATCTACGAGTTGTTCGCTAAATTGTGCCAGTTCGGCTTTGTCTTTGAGGTTATCCATGGACTGATACAAACTCAAACGCTCGGCAACCTGATTCACGTATTGATCAGGGATGCGCACCTCCATGTCGGTCTCAAAAATGCAATCTTGTACAAAACCATTGAATTGATCACTGACGCGTTCTTCAAATAACTCTTTGTATTCGTGCTCGCGGAGTTCTTGCATGGCCTCGTTGAGAATTTTCTGATACATTTCAAAGCCAATCTCTGCAATGAAGCCACTTTGCTCGCCTCCAAGCATATTGCCGGCGCCACGAATGTCGAGGTCTTTCATGGCAATGTTAAAGCCCGAACCAAGGTCAGAAAACTGAACCAGAGCCTCGAGGCGTTTTCTGGCTTCGGAGGTCATGATGCTAAATTTAGGAGCGATCAAATAACAGAATCCTTTTTTGTTACTACGGCCTACTCTTCCTCTGAGCTGATGGAGGTCACTCAGACCAAACTGATGGGCGTCATTAATGATGATCGTATTGGCATTCGAGATATCAATACCCGACTCAATAATAGTAGTGGCGAGTAAAACGTCATAGGCACCTTCAATGAAATCCATCATGACTTTTTCAAGCTGCTTACCGTCCATTTGACCATGCCCAATTCCAACGCGCACACCGGGGCACAGGCGTTGGATCATGCCAGAGAGTTCTTTGATATTAGAAAGTCTATTATTGACAAAGAAAACCTGCCCACCTCTACCCATCTCGTAGGCAATGGCATCGCGGATTTGTTCTTCGTTGAAGGAAATGATTTCAGTGAGAACTGGCTGGCGATTTGGAGGGGGTGTATTGATGATGCTAAGATCTCGGGCGCCCATCAAAGAGAATTGTAAAGTTCTTGGGATCGGCGTTGCTGTAAGTGTGAGCGTATCAACTGTGGCCCGAAGCGTTTTGAGTTTGTCTTTGACGGCAACTCCGAACTTTTGCTCTTCATCGATGATCATGAGGCCCAAGTCTTTGAACTTGACGCGTTCAGACACTAAAGCATGGGTTCCAATCAAGATATCAATTTGGCCGGCCGCCAATTTCTTTAAGGTTTCAGTGATTTCTTTGGCCGACTTAAAGCGATTGATATAATCGATATTTACAGGAAAGCCGGCCAAGCGGCTTTTAAAGCTGCGGTAATGTTGTAAAGAAAGAATGGTGGTCGGGACCAACACCGCTACTTGTTTTGAATCGGTCACTGCTTTAAAAGCCGCCCGAATCGCGACTTCAGTTTTTCCAAAACCTACGTCGCCACAAACCAAGCGATCCATGGGCCTTGCGGCTTCCATATCGCGTTTGATATCTTGGGTGGCCTTGAATTGATCCGGTGTATCTTCAAACATAAACGACGCTTCTAGCTCGTTTTGCAAATAGCTATCTGGTGCAAAGGCAAAGCCGGGCTTACTGCGGCGCTGGGCATATAGTTTGATCAAATCAAAAGCCAGTTCTTTGATTTTCTTTTTGGTCTTGTTTTTTAGATTAGACCAAGCTTGCGTACCTAATTTATTGAGTGTGGGTGCACTGCCCTCTTTGCCAGTAAATTTTGATATGCGGTGTAAGGAGTGAATTCCGACATATAAGACATCGCCGTCTTTATACACCAAACGAATTGCTTCTTGTGGTTTACCATTCACATCAATGGTTTCTAAACCCGAAAACTGGCCCACACCGTGATCAATATGGGTAACGTAGTCGCCTTTTTGAAGCTGATAAATTTCTTTAAGTGTGAGGGCTTGTTTGGCCTGCTTAAAACCTTCTTTGAGTCTGAAACGATGATAGCGCTCAAATAACTGATGGTCAGTGTAGCAAACCAACTTGAGCTCAGGGCAGATAAAACCTTCGTGCAAGGCAATTGGAAGTGCGCTGAATTCACCTTCTTCACCAATATCTTTGAAAATTTGATAAAGGCGTTCAATTTGTTGAGGCTGATTCGAAAAAATGAGGTTTTTAAAACCAGCTGCTTTTCTGGCTTTAAGGTCTGCATTTAATCTTTCGAAATCTTTATTGAAACTTGGTTGCGGAATGGTATCAAACAATTCTTGATGACTTGCTTTGAAATGATACATTGGGCCATATTCAACCAACCGGTGTTTGTCAATGTATTCTTGCCACTCGAGGTGAGAAAGATAGCGTTCGTTCGGTAGCGCATGCTTGACTGGCGTATCAATCTTGGCATGAATTTCAACTGCCTTCTCGTATTCTTTTTTGATAATTTCTTGGGTGCGCTCGGCATCTGAAAGCCAGACTATTGCCTGCTGCCCGACAAAGCCCAACATGTTCTCCTGAATTTCGATGCTCAGGCCTGTCTGAATGTTCGGGATGACATTAAAAAAGTGATGACTTGCAATAGACAACTGATTGGCTGCATCAAATGTGCGGATGCTTTCAATTTCATCGCCAAAAAATTCGATGCGAAAAGGGTGCTCATTGGCAAAAGAGAAAACATCTAGAATTCCACCACGGATGGAAAATTGTCCGGGTTCGTAAACAAAATCGACGCGCTCAAACTGATATTCGAGCAAGAGTTCATTTAAAAAATCGGTGCTGTATTGCTTGCCGATTTCCAAGCGCATGGTATGCTTCACCAAGTTCTTTTTGCTCGGGATTTTCTCAAAAAGTGCCTCCGGGTAAGTGACAATCCAGGCGTTTTTGTGCTCACTGAGTCTTTCGAGAACCTCAGCGCGCGTGACCACATTGGCGTTGTCTGTTTGCTCTTGTTGGTAAGGAACGCGGTAAGATGCCGGATAAAAAAACAAACGTTTATCTGAAGGAAAAAGACCCTCAAGATCATTTAGAAAATAGGCGGCTTCTTCTTTATCGGCGAGTACAAAAAGGTGAACCCCGGGTACTTGTTGGGCAACAGCAGCACTCATGAGCGCTTTTGACGAACCCACCAAACCTTTCCAATGCAACTTAGCTGCCTGGTCTTGTAAATGTGCCGCACTGCGATCCAAGGCAGGATGTTTGGCAAGCTCTTTGATGAATGTGGCAAGTTCCATAGGGGTTTGCAAAATTAACGAAACTAATTCCTTGGTCGAAAAAAATGTGACGAATTCAGGTACTAAACGTTTGAAATAACAATTCAGTGTGAATATCTCCAAGAATTACCAAGTGAGCACCACTTGTCTTTGACTAATTTTATCGAACTAAAATAGACAGCAATTATGAAGTTTTCCGTGAAATTCACCGTAGCACTAGCCCTTTTATCTAGCTCAAATTTTCTTTTCGGCCAAGCAGACTCTACTGCTCAGGCTGCAGGTTTCAAAACAGTTGAAGAGATTTCTGCCATCGACTTTTTAATGAAGGGTGGTGTTTTCCTCATCCCTATTGTCCTGCTTTTATTCTATACAACTTATATTGCCGTTGAGCGCTTTTTGTATATCCGTCGCATGACCAAGCAAAATATGTTCTTAATGAGCGAACTCCAAACACAATTGAATTCAGGTAATATGAGCGGCGCTTTAGATGTAGCAAATCGCGATCAAACTGCTTTTGGTTCAGTTGTAAAAGAGGGTGTGCAATCTATCGGACGCCCAATTCCGCAAATTGAAGCTAACATGGAAAAAGTTGCCAATATTGAAATTGGTAAAATGGAAAAAAATATCAATCACCTTGGTCTGATTGCTGGTATCGCGCCAACACTTGGTTTTATCGGTACAATTTCTGGGGTAATTAAAATTTTCTACAGCATCTCCATTTCAGAAAACGTTTCTATCGGAAACATCTCTGGAGGTCTTTACGAAAAAATGATATCATCTGGTTCGGGTCTTGTAGTAGGTATTCTTGCCTTTACTGCCTATCACCTTTTGAATGGCATCATTGATAACTACGCTTTAGCGATTCAAAAAATCAATTTAGAGTTTGTAAAATTAATCCGCCCGAGCGATGCCAATAAAGCGTAACCGTAGGTTTCATGCCGAAGTTGCAACCTCGGCCCTGAGCGACATCATGTTCTTCTTGTTGTTGTTCTTTTTGATCATCTCTACCTTAGCAAATCCGAACGTCATCAAAGTTCCGTTGCCAAAGTCTGATGCAAATGAAAAGACACAAAAGCAACACGTAACACTCACCGTTAAGTTTGATGACAATCAACAGCGTCATTTCTATGTCGATAACGACGAAGTGGGCCTTGACAAATTAGAAGGTATTT
>JBILTD010000167.1:0-4193 GCA_044371695.1 Crocinitomicaceae bacterium
ACCAATCCAAAATATTCATTTTTAGCATGGTTGTACTGTATGGCAACCCCATTGAGAAAACGTTGCTCATCTGTTCCATTATAACTTTTCAAGCCCTGAGCCACACGAACACTTTGCAATAGGTCAATGGATCGGCCCATCCCCCTTGATGTCCATAATTGAAGGCCTTGCCCCCATTGAAATTGATAAGTGCCGATGGCAATTTTTGCAAGCGGAGCCTGTGCTTTATAGAACAAACCGCAAGCAATAAAATCCGGACCTCTTTGCCGCTCAGACCAAGACAGTGCTTCACCCCTATCTTTGGCGCTATTAAAAATAAATTGCAGTTGATCAGAGAGCTGGAGCTTCAGTTTTTGTTGGATGGCAAAATCGTTACCAAGATAATTTTGGCTTGAAATGGTATCCAATTCTTGCCCTTGCCATACTAAGCTTGGAAAAGAAACTCTGAGTAAAAAACTGCCTTGAAATGCCTGCTCTTGATAAAAAAGATCAAGGAAAGAAGAACCTGCCTCAGAAGGAAGTATAGTATATAAAAGAAGGCGTTCATAGGCCAGAGCATCAAAACAAGCCAAGCCTTGCAACTGATAATAAGACTTGAATTGCGCTGCTTTAATAAATTCAAGTAAAACATGTGCCTGACAAGAATCAATAACCCTTTCTTGCTCAAGGCGGAGTAAATTAATCTCATTTAACAACAAAGGATGTTCTTTCCAATCTTCAAGTAACAAGTGCTGTTCTATTTGTGCTTGATACCCAGATTGAAAAAGACAGAGCACTAAAAGAAATTGAAACCGATATGTTAACCAAGTAATCATTTGTGCTCGATTTGAATAACCCACAGTAAACTGGCTCCAATCTTCGCTTGCCATTGAAAGCCAAGGGACCATTTCAATTGCTTCATTTGTTTTTTATCAATGTAGAAGCCGAAAAGCGTTGGCTGAACAGCACCAAAAAAACATAGACGATAATTTTCAAATTGTTGGATATACCCAATTTGTAAGGTTGGCGGCAAATACAAGGCCCAGTTTATGTTTGCGAAAACTTCAAGACCTGAACTTACCTGATGATGATAAGCCCAATTCATTGTATTTTCTAATGACACAGAATGAATGTGAAAGGTGTAACCAAACCAATCATTTTCAGAACATTTGATTTGTAGACCGACCCGAGCCATAGCGCCCCACTTTTGACCATAAAAAGCCGGTTGAAAAAGCGTCCGAAAACCTAAACCGATACCTACTTTTAAATAAGAATTGAGTTCGAGCCCTAGATTTGTATAACTCTGTAATTCCTGAAACGAGCGGATCCCATGAACAGAAAGGTGTTGATCAAGGTAAATTTTATCGAGCCGTTTTTTGACATCTAACGCCAGGCTTTGCAATGCAGGCACTTGTGCATAAAACACTCCTTGAACTTGTAGCCAAGTGTGATCTTTCTCATTAAAGGCCGCCGGATTTTGTGGCTGCCTGTTCTGTTGAATTCCGAGCGGAAGCGTGTTGAACATCACTTGGGCATTGGCTTTATCAAGAGGAACAAGGAAAAGTCGAAATAAAAAAAGTAGGGACAAGTAATGTGTTATTTTCATGCACCAAAAGTAACCTGAGCAGCAACAGCTCTTTTCAGGAATTTCTGCAGAAATAACCTAGATTCCGTATATTTGAGGACACATTTATATATGCTAAAAACAGCACTTCCTTTCCCTCCTACTGAGCAAGCTCAATGGATTGCTCAGCTGCACAAAGAGTTGCAACTCCAGACCGATTTACTTCACTTTAAAGATCCTATTGAGGGCCTCGAAATCGACTTGACAAGCAGACCCGAAGCATTGGCCATTCCGCCCAAAAGTAAAGACACCTGGAGCAATCTTTTTCGCTATGAAATCAAAGAAGAAAAAGAAGCCAACCGAATTTTACTAGCGGCTCTTATGGAAGGTGCTTCAGCCTTATTATTATCTTGCCATAAGGCAAGCTGTAATTGGGAGCAAGTATTAGAAAATATTGAAGTCGCATACATTGATTGTTGGATTCAATTGAATGACGTGACTCATTTGCAACAATTTGAACAACCCGCTTTAGCTACTAAAAAAGCGCATATTGAATTCCTTTATCATGAAGGTGTAGCACGCAATTTTTTTTCGGCCTTTTATCTACAGCAAATTGGCGCGAGCATCAGCACCCAATTGAGTGCCTTACTTTGGGAACTGCACCGCGATTTAGAAAACAATGAGGTCAAAAATCACTATACTTTTGAATTGGGAATAGGCAGTCAATACTTTCTCGAAGTTGCTAAATTCAGAACATTTAGACAATTAATTTCAAGACTTGAAGCCGTTCATCAGGTGACAATTTCTTATGATTTATTGGCCAGTACCGGTTTTTCTAATAAAAGTCTGAAAGATCCTTTTACCAATCTTTTGCGTCAGGCAACAGAGGCTTTAAGTGCCGTGATTGGCACTTGCGATGCGATTGCCGTTCAACCCTATGATGCACTCAGCTCAGATGGTCCTGATGATTTTTCCAGAAGAATGGCCCTCAACATCGGCAACTTAATTCAGGAAGAAGCACAACTCAAAACTACAACAGACCCATTAAAAGATGCACACGTCGTAGAAGCACTTACTTCCGCATTAACAACACAATCATGGGAAGCCTTAATTGTTGCAGATCAATACAATGATTTAACGGCCTTTGCGCCTTTGATTGCGCAGACACGAGAAGCGCGCATAGATAGACACCAAACAGCGCAACAACTCCTGATTGGCGTCAATCAATTTGAAAACACATTTGAAACCAAAATAAAGCAGTGGGCAAACATCCCGACTCATTTAGGTTTTCCTTATCTCATTTACGAACTCGTTTAGTATGTCAAGAATTCAGCTCCAGGCCCATCAAAATGAGAAAGGCTTTCAAGGCCCCAATCAAGTTGCACATCCTTTAACGCAGTTTCGATCAGGTATAGCACCTTTTTTAGGTGGCCCTTATGCCTCCATGTATTTAGCAAAACCCTGGACCATCAGACAATATGCCGGCTTTTCTACGGCAGAGGCTTCCAATGCTTTTTATAGAAGAAATTTGGCTGCTGGTCAAAAAGGCTTAAGCGTCGCCTTCGACTTGGCCACACATCGTGGCTATGACTCCGACCACGAAAGAGTACTTGGCGATGTGGGCAAAGCAGGTGTGGCTATAGATTCTATCGAAGACATGAAAATTCTGTTTGATCAAATTCCTTTGGATCAAATGTCTGTATCGATGACGATGAATGGCGCTGTGCTACCCATTATGGCATTTTACATCGCAAGTGCTTTAGAACAAGGCGTGAGTCAAGCGCAACTCAGCGGCACCATTCAAAATGACATTCTAAAAGAATTCATGGTGCGCAACACCTATATTTACCCGCCTGCCCCCTCGATGCGCATCATTGCTGACATCTTTGCCTATACTTCGGCACATATGCCAAAATTCAACTCGATTTCTATTTCGGGTTATCATATGCATGAAGCAGGTGCGACAGCAGCTATTGAATTGGCTTATACACTCGCCGACGGACTCGAATATGTCAGAACGGGTATTCAATCTGGTCTAGATATCGACCATTTTGCACCGCGACTTTCCTTTTTCTGGGCTATTGGCATGGACCACCAGACCGAAGTTGCAAAACTTAGAGCTGGCCGTGCATTGTGGGCAAAAATGCTCCAAGAATTTGCGCCTAAATCTAGCAAATCATTGATGCTCAGAACGCATTGCCAAACTTCAGGTTGGTCTTTGACTGCACAAGATCCGTTTAACAATGTGGCCCGAACTTGCTTAGAAGCACTTTCAGCGGCACTTGGCGGCACACAGTCGTTACACACCAACGCACTTGACGAAGCCATTGCACTACCAACCGATTTTTCAGCAAGAATTGCCCGAAACACGCAAATTTACTTGCAAAAAGAAACAGGCATTACTCAATTTATTGATCCTTATGCAGGCAGTATCGAAATTGAGAAAAGAACGGCAGAACTCATCGATGAAGCTTGGGCTTTAATTTCAGAGATTGAAGAATTGGGCGGCATGGCAAAAGCCATTGAAACAGGTCTTCCTAAATTGCGCATTGAAGAAGCTGCTGCCAAAAAACAAGCCCGTATTGATGCCGGAATCGATGTAATCGTTGGTGTCAATCGATTTGAAACGGAAGAAGCATCCGATATTGAT
>JBILTD010000166.1:0-4193 GCA_044371695.1 Crocinitomicaceae bacterium
AAAACGTAAAGCCGAGCTTCGACGTCGATATTCAAGATACTTCGGTAGCCTATGATTTTGTATTCACACTCAGAAGTACCACCGACTACGCCTATAATAACCTTTGGGTTTTTCTTTCAAGTACAACACCTTCAGGGAAATCTGTTCGCGAACCCTACGAAATCAAAATGGCTTACCCCGATGGCAATTGGATTGGCAAAAAATCCGGTACTATCGTAGAACATGAACTCCTCTTCCCGAAAAGAAAATTACCTTTCAAAGGAAAATATCGATTTACGCTTGAGCAAGCGATTACTCAAAAAGTTGTTGACGAAGTACTCGATATCAGCTTGGAAGTAAGAAAAAGTGAAGAACAATAGAAACACATGCCTCGTTTCCGTTCACTTACCTCCACAGAGCTACAAGAACTAGAAACTGAGTTCAAGCAATTCTTAGTTATCAATCAACTCTACGACAAAGAGTGGCGCGAACTTGCTGCAAATGATCCACTTAAAGCCCAAGAATTTATTAACCTTTTTTCAGATATCGTTCTGGAAAAAACCTACAACAAGGTACAGGGTTTGGTTCAAATTGGCCAAGACTTCATCGCATTGTTTTTACTACAAAACACTATTTGGCAATTTATGCATTTCCAATTTCAACATAATATTGATGCAGAAGCCCACGACTTGACGCGTTTTTTATCTTATTTACAAACTCATCTCGCTTCAGTAAAAATTCAAAAAGGAGTCAAAAACGCACCTGTCAACAAAGCTGAAGCCGTGCATCAAATTATCGCGCAAGGAGCGCAACTGCTTAACACTGAAATGACTGAAAAAATCAGTGTTTTTTTCCAAGATTAATGTGGCGGCACATCTTTTTTTGATTGCTAAAGCATCTTTTTTTGGTCAATTCCGTTTATACCTCTAAATTTGAGTTATTATCACCTAAATAAAACTACATGAAATTAGTGCGTTTTGCCTTTTTAGCCTCGCTTTTGTTATTCATCGGTTCAGCATGTATAGAACATGAAATCATCCCTCCACCAAGCAATAAAGTGGATCTCAATGCAAGTTTTGCCGCAACAATTAACGGGACACAAATAGAACTCACTCAAAATGTAAATAAGTATTTAGGTTTTGCACTCGACACGCAAGTCATTAACGTTGCCCCAATTTTGTCTCGTCAAATTTTTATGTCAGGTATGGCATCTGTTTCCAATCCCCAAAGTATTACACTTACATTTGGTAGTTTAGAGTGGGATGCAACTGGTAACTCAGCGCCAACGCTTCCAATGTTCAATGACTTCCATATGACCAATTCAGGAACGCCAATTCCATTCAAGGATATGTCTTCTTTAGTTGCAAACAGTGCCGATGGTGTACAGGTAACTTACACAGACAACACAGGCAAGGTTTGGATTTCAAGAGAAAATCAACCAATGGGACAAATTTCCAATTTTACAATAATCAAACAAGCATCAGATGCTTCCGGTGATTACTCATTGTTTGAAGTAACCTTTAGTTGTGCAGTTTGGTATGTCGATTCTCAGACTGGTGTTGAAGAATCCATTCAAATATCCAACGCGAAATTTAGAGGTTGGTTTAAACGCTAACCGATGTTGAACTAAAACGCCTACATGAGTGAAGCACTCAAAATAGCAATCATAGGCGACTACAACTTCACCTACAACTCGCATCACGCGACGAATCTTTCCTTGGACCATGCTGCCGAGTTTCTCGAAATAGAACTCAATTATTATTGGATTAAAGTCAATGAGGCGCTGCAGCAAAAAAAGCCCTTTTTCGAACAATACGATGGAATTTGGGTGGCTCCTGGCCCCTATCTAAATCCCTTTTTTCTTTCCGGGATTTTCAAGCAGTTATTTGACTTATCAATCCCTGTCTTCCTTACAGGCGAATGCTTCAAGCTATTTATTGATCAACTGATTTCAGCAAATAACTTGAATCCATTTGGAGAGAAATTGATCTCTGAAAACCTAATTGCAGGATCACATTTTGAAAGAATTGAAGTCTTTCCAAGAACGGCTGCTGTTGAGAAACTCTATGAAAATTGTAGCCCAATAGAACTGAGTGCAACCCGATTTAGCATGTATCCACAACTGCTAGAACAACTCGTAGGACAATTTATCGATATTGAGGCCGTGAATCAGTTTGAAGATCCAGAAATCATCTCTTTGCGCAAGCACCCTTTCTTCTTGGCTACTTGTTTTTGTCCACAAATATCATCTACTCGAGACCTACCTCACCCTTTGGTCTACACCTTTATTAAGATGGCAGCAGGAGACCAACGGCTACAAATCCAGGAATAAATCTAGTTGGGCATAGTAAAGAATTGCGCGAACCGGTAAATTAAATATCTCTTTAAGCAGCGCTGCATAAGCAGTAATTTGTTCGAGATCTTTATCTTGGCGCTTCCCCGTTTTAAAATCTATGACAATTACCTCTCTCGCTTTAAGCCATACCTTGTCTGGTTGCTTGAGTTCATTCAAATCAGCAATGATGCGTTGTTCGTTAAACTGCTCTTTAACGCCATCAAAAAGCCCGTTTTGCTCAATGTGTGACCAAAATAGAGCTGCACTTTGTTTAATTTCAGTTTGTTGCTCCGCCCCCACACTTCCTTCATTGATTGCCATTTGGAGTGCTGAATCTATCGAATTCGGATCTGGGCAAAGTGCCATGACGCGATGAAATGCCAATCCATAAAGCTGATCTTTAGCGGCAATGTCAAACTGCTGCTGTCGAAATGCTAAGGAAGGGTACCAGAGCTGATCTGTCATTGAGGCCGGATGATAAAACAATGTGCTATCTTCAGTTTCGGTAGGCTGATTAATAATTGGGGTTCCGATCGTTAAAATCTGAGGTTCAGGCCAAGTTAAATTCAACGCTTGAAGCCCATTGTGAATTTGTGCACCAAACCCTGTTTTCTTGTGGTGATTAAAAACATACAATCTTAACTCTGGCCTAGTGAGTGCTACATATAATAAATTGAGCTTATCTAGGAATATGGCAGCAAGTTCTTTTTCTTTAAAGACTTTATATTCAGGAATTCCAGCGCTTGGATAAGAATAAGTAAGATCTGGGCCAACGGGAATCAAGAATTTAGATTGGTTATAGATGTCGATACTAAAATCTAGACTAGGTATGATGACAACTGGAAATTCTAAGCCTTTTGATTTATGAATTGTCATTATCCGTATGGCTTCAGTTGACTCAGGCATTTGTAGCGCCAACTTATCTTTATTTTGCTCCATGTAATCTATAAATGGGAGCAGTTCTGCATTCCGATTGAGTTGATATTGAAAAGCAATATCAAAAAAGTGATGCAAGTAAGGATCTTGGCTATCATCAAGACCTAGTAACTGAGCAACCTTTTGAAGCAAGTCATATAGGTGTTCAAAAGGCATAAACAAAGCTTCCTCTGATCCGAAATGATCAGTGTAAAATTTGTTTTCGTCAAATACTCGATATGACTTCCCGTTTTTTTCTTTAATTACAAAGTAAGACATGTAATGAGCGACATCAAACTCTCCTTTAAATTGCAGATAAGCTTCAGCGAATCGTTTACCAAGAGTTGGGTTTGATGGCCGTGCACGTTTCTTGAGGTACAATAAAAACAACTGTACGGTAGGATGATGATATATGAGTAAGGAATCTTGAGAAACAACCTGATGACCTGCATCGTTTAGCGCAATAGCCAATTCATTCCCTAATCTATTAGTTTCAGTTAAAATACAGATATCGCAAGGTCTAAATCCATCAGACAGGACTGCATTGATAACTTCAAGAATCTTTTCATGCATGAGCTCCGGTGGCAGATCATTAACAAGAGATTCAATGCGTATAAAACCATTTAGATCAGCTCTTGGAATCTGAATTAAATCTTTGTAAAACAAGGCCTGCTGACCATTCAAACGCTTAGCCAACTCAGTGAAAAGTGCATTATTAAATTGAACTATTTCAGTTGCAGAACGATAATTCTCCTCAAGACTGCTTTTTTCACCACTGTCACGAAACACCTGACTCGTCTGCGCCATATTTGGATCGTTTTCAGGATTGTAAAGCTCTGGGAGCTCTACAAACTGCTCAGCCAATCCATTATTGAAACGGTAAATACTTTGCTTGGCATCACCAACAATGAGATTAGCTCTTCGGTAAGAAATCGCTTCTAAAACCAATGGTATCATGTTAATC
>JBILTD010000030.1:0-12793 GCA_044371695.1 Crocinitomicaceae bacterium
AAGCTTTGCCACTATAAACTGCACCCAGTTCTTTGTTTTTATCGATGACCAAACCTAAAGGTGAGCGATGCGGCGTAAATGTTTTGACTGGTGTACCGCTCTCACTGCTCTTTTCAATATTTCCAGTGGTTTCATTTTTATAATAGTCAGCCGCTACGCCATAATTACTGAGGGGTTCTGTAAATTGAAGTCCGCTTGGAATTTGGGGAAAGCTTGGGTCGGCATTGAAATGCCCCTCGAGATAAGCTGAGTTTTGCGGATTGATGAGCGGATCTTGTGCGGCGTCGTAGTTCGGATTAGTCAATGGGTTTAGGTTGCCACCAATGCGCCAAGGGAAACCATAATGCTTTCCTTCTTGAATCCAGTTGAGCTCTTCGGGGTCATCGCGTTCACCCGCGTTGTCTATGGCGAATAAATGACCTTGGGCATTCCAGGCCATATCGTAAGCGTTGCGTGTACCCATTGCAAAAACATAACCGCAGGTATCGAGAAAGGTAGAATCGTTGTATAAGTAAAGATTTTCAGCCGAAACAGGAATGCGAAAAATCTTACTTGTTAAGGGTTGCTCGCGCAGGCCAGGGAAAGCACCGTTATTGGTCTGAACTTCGCCAAAAGAGGTACGGGAGCCGCTCGAGAAATATAAATATTGCTGTTGCGGGTCAATATTGAGCCCTGTAAAACCGTGATCGCCGCTTGGGCCTGAAGTAGGGTAGGCTTCAGTGCTCAAAACGGTGTTCCAAATGCGCGTGCCATCGGGCTGCAAAACACCTTTCATGATTAGGCCAATGCCAGTTGTCGAATACCAGATATTTCCAGAAAGAAAAAGGGTACTGTCCATAAAGCACATACCTTGTAAGCGGGTGAGGCTGTGGTCTTGGTTCGTGAAGCGCAAAGAATCAGTTTGAGCTGCTTCAAAGACTTCGTAAATATTGCCATTCGAGCCACAATAGAACAAGTGTTTGGAAATCGGGTCTAGTGCTAATTTGGAGGCCCAAGGTTTGGCAAGCAAGATTGAATCTGCATAAATATCGTTACTGAGCGTCTGAACTCGCTGTGCATGAAGTATTTGCGTTGAAAACAACACGAAACAAAATAAAAGTAGAGTAGGACAGCAAATTTTCACTTTTTGAAATTACAATTATTTCTGAAAAGGAGCCTCGGATCTGCCTGAACTTCATGGCCTTTTATGATTTTTTAACACTACAAATCAACTTATTAACAATAAATCCCTATAATCTATGTACCTTTGCACCTAATTTTAAAAAGAATACATGACATTTGAAGAACTGGGATTGAGGCGAGAGGTGCTGAAGTCGTTGACAGAATTGGGTTTTGAAGCACCGACCCCCATCCAGGAACAAGCAATTCCCTACCTATTAGGAGAAGATTGCGATTTTGTCGGTCTGGCGCAGACCGGTACAGGAAAAACGGCCGCATTCGGTTTGCCGTTAATTAATAACATTGATAACGCAGCACGCCTGCCACAAGGGGTCATTATTTGCCCTACCCGCGAGCTCTGCCTTCAGATTACCAAAGACTTAAATGTTTTTGCCAAGTATCTCGACGGCAATATCACAGCAGTGTACGGCGGAACCGATATCCGTACGCAAATTTCCAACGTAAAGAAAGGAACATCCATAGTTGTGGCAACACCAGGTCGTTTGGTCGACCTCATCAACCGCAAGGTGGTGCAGTTGGGGCAAGTTAAATACGTCATCCTCGATGAGGCCGATGAAATGCTCAATATGGGCTTCAAGGAAGACATCGACATGATCCTTGATCAAACCCCAATTGATAAAAATGTTTGGTTGTTTTCTGCAACCATGCCAAATGAAGTAGCGCGTATTGCACGTACCTACATGACCGATCCTTTAGAAGTTTCTATTGGTCACAAAAATCAAAGTAACGAGAACATTGAGCACATTTATTTTAGTGTCAAGGAACGCGATCGTTATGATGCCGTCAAACGCCTCATCGATTTCAATCCTACTATTTATGGTCTCATTTTCTGTAGAACAAAAAATGAAACGGCTACTGTTGCCATGAAATTGGCCCGCGATGGTTACAACGCAGAACCCCTGCACGGTGACCTCACGCAAGCCATGCGCGACCGCGTAATGGAACGTTTCCGTTCTAAAGAATTGCAAATCTTGGTAGCTACAGATGTTGCTGCTCGTGGGCTCGATATCAATAACATTACCCATGTCATTAACTATAACTTACCTGATGACATCGAGAACTACACCCACAGAAGTGGTCGTACGGCGCGTGCCGGAAAAACGGGTCAGTCTTTAGTCTTGATCAACACACGTGAATTTGTCAAAATCAAAGCGATCGAAAGACAAATGCGCACGACCTTCACACAAGGTCAAATCCCGAATCCGGCCGAAATTTGTGAGATCCAGCTTAAAAAACTCATTGACAACACCATTGCCACTGAAGTGAAAGAAGCCGATATCGCTCCTTTCATGGATCAGATCTTAGATTCTTTTAAAGATCTTACCAAAGAAGAAGTCATCAAAAGATTCGTATCTGCTGAATTCAATCGCTTTATTGAATACTATGAGCGTGCCGGAGATTTAAATGCTTCAGCAAGCAAAGATGACCGTGATCGCTCAGATCGCGAACGCCCTGACCGCGGTAACCGCGCTCGTGAAGAAGGTAAAACACGTTTCTTTGTCAATTTGGGTCGTCGTGATGGCTTGAACCCTGGCGCCATGGTACGCATCATCTGTGATGCCACTGGCCTCAATTCAAAAGCACTTGGTCGCATTGATATCATGACTTCATTCTCGTTCATCGAGGCTGATGACGAGCACACGCAAAAAATCCTCAAGTTGGTCGACGGTACCGAATTTGAAGGCCACAAAGTTTCCATTGAAGTAACTGCTCCTGGTCAAGGAGGCGGTGGCGGTGGTCGCGATCGTGGTGGTGACCGCAAATTCTCTAAAGGTCCGGGTTCTAAAAGAGGCCCAGGTTCTTTTGGAGGGGGTAGAAAACCAGGCTTCGAGAAAAAAGGTGGATTTGACAAAAAACGCGCTGGCGGTTCTGATCGCGGATCAGATCGCGGCTTTGGTTCAAAAAGAAGTAAATATTAAAAATAGCATACAAGCTCCTTATGGAAATTAGAAATATCGCCATTATCGCACACGTCGACCACGGTAAAACTACGCTCGTCGATAAAATGATTGAAGCTGGTCAGGTAGTCAACGAACGCGACCGCATGACCGGAGAACTCATCATGGACAACAATGACCTCGAACGAGAAAGAGGAATCACTATTGTTTCTAAAAACGTATCTGTTACCTACAAAGGCACCAAGATTAACATCATTGACACACCGGGTCACGCCGACTTTGGTGGAGAAGTAGAACGCGTCTTGAACATGGCCGATGGTGTATGTTTATTAGTGGATGCTTTTGAAGGCCCAATGCCGCAAACGCGTTTTGTACTTGGTAAGGCTTTGTCAATGGGGATCAAACCGTTGTTAGTGATCAATAAGGTGGACAAAGAAAACTGTACACCTGAAGAAGTTCACGAAAAAGTTTTCGATCTCATGTTTGAGCTCGACGCCAACGAAGAACAACTTGATTTTCCTACCATTTACGGTTCTGCGAAAAACGGTTGGATGTCTACAGATTGGAAACAACCTACAGACAGCATCACGCCTTTGCTTGATCAAATTCTCGAGTATTTTCCACCGCGTAAAATTGAAGACGGAAATACCCAAATGCTCATTACTTCACTTGACTTTTCGTCATATGTAGGTCGTATTGCCATTGGTCGTTTGTCAAGAGGTGTCTTGAAAGAAAATCAGCCGATTATCTTGTCTAAATCAGATGGTCGTCAGGAAAAGCACCGCATCAAAGAAGTTTTTGTTTTTGAAGGTATTGAACGCGCTAAAGTAACTGAAGTTCAGGCGGGTGACCTCTGTGCTGTTACCGGTATCGAAGGTTTTGAAATTGGCGATTCTATCTGCGACGCAGAAAATCCAGAACCGCTTCCTACCATTAAAATGGATGAGCCTACCATGAGTATGCTCTTCTCTATCAATGATTCTCCTTTCTTTGGTAAAGAAGGAAAGTTCGTGACTTCACGTCATATTGCTGACCGTTTAACAAAAGAACTCGAGAAAAACTTGGCTTTGCGTGTTCATGACACCGATAAAGCTGATAAATGGATGGTTTTTGGCCGAGGTGTCTTGCACTTATCTGTACTCATTGAAACCATGCGTCGTGAGGGTTATGAATTACAAGTTGGTCAGCCACAAGTCATCATCAAAGAAATCGATGGTGTTAAATGTGAGCCAATTGAAGAACTCACGATTGACCTTCCTGAAGAGCATAGCGGAACAGCTGTTGAGGCCGTTACGCGTCGTCGTGGAGAAATGACCAACATGGTGCCAAAAGGAGAACGCATGATCGTTACTTTCCAAATTCCATCACGCGGTATCATTGGTCTTAGAAACTATTTGCTGACACAAACAGCAGGAGAAGCCATCATGAACCACCGTTTCTTAGAATATCAGCCTTACAAGGGTGAAATTCCAGGTCGTCAAAATGGTTCTTTGATTTCTCTAGAGCAAGGAACTTCCATTCCATTCTCTTTGAACAACCTTCAAGAGCGCGGTAAATTCTTTATTGCCCCTAACGAAGATATCTATGAAGGTCAAGTTATCGGTGAAAACTCAAGAGCAGGAGACCTTTGTGTAAATGTCACAAAAACCAAGAAACTCACGAACATGCGTGCTTCTGGTTCTGACGACAAAGTGCGTTTGGCTCCACCTAAAGTATTTAGTCTTGAAGAGTGTCTAGAATACATTCAATCAGACGAATATGTAGAAGTAACACCTAAAAATTTGCGCATCCGTAAAATCCTTTTGAAGGAAACAGATCGCAAACGTTCAGGTAAAGCGTAATATTTTTGCCATTTTTGCGTTCGCATAACGATGAAAAAGGCATTTATACTATTTAGCATCATGAGTTCGCTTTTGGTTTTCGGCCAGAAGCGAACTTTTTTGTCTAGTTCAGAAGTTGGTCTCACAGCCGGACAAACCTATTATCTCGGAGACCTCAACCCATACCAGCAATTCAAACAAGCAAACTTGGCCGCTGGCCTTATCTACCGCTATAACTTCAATACTAGACTAAATTTCAGAGCCAATTACCTCTATGGAAAAGTAGCAGCCGCAGATTCAAGCTCACCGTATCCTTTATTAGTAAACCGTAATTTGAGTTTTGAATCTAGGCTACATGAAGTTGCCGCCGGAGTAGAATTTCATTTTACACCGTTCAAGTTCGGTAGCAGTAGGTATCCGGCTACCGCTTATTTTATTGCACAAATGGGTGTTTTTTACATGAATCCGACAACCATGTATAATGGCGAACAAATAGCCCTGCAAACCATGGCTACTGAAGGTCAAGGTACAAGCATCGGAACGCGTAAGCCTTATTCCTTGTATCAGGTATGTATTCCTCTCGGAATGGGCTTAAAATGTAGTTTGGGTAAAATGGCTACGCTCAATGTAGACATGGCAATTCGCAAAACTTTTACCGATTATCTCGACGATGTCGGCTCCGATTTTTATGTTGACCCCGAGGTGCTAGAAGATGAAGTTTCAGAAACTGCTGCTGCACTATCAAATAGAAGTATTGATGGTAATTCATATGGAAAGCGCGGCACAAGTAGTACCAAAGATTGGTATGTATATACTGGTGCAACTATTACTTTTCGCCTTGGTAAAGGAGGAGGTTGTTTTTATTAAAATTAATTGAATCACTACATCAATTTCAAACTTGCCCGAGTCTTAGGCAAGCCTTAAAAACTTCTTGATAAGCGGCCCAGTGCTGATAACCTGAAATTGTTTCATTGTGCCAAAGAAAACTAAATGTTCCGCCAAAGTGCTGAACTTGGGCATGTAAAAAATCAATTTCTTCTATAGCCTGCTTTGGGCTTAAGTTCATGTATTCGAGTAGGGTTCCATCCATGTATGCAAACGGATGAATATGTAAGGTGGTTTTTTCATTTTTACTGAGATCAAACCAGCGAAAACTTCTGGCTGTCCCTGCTCTAAATCCTGTTGTTTCTGCATATCCCATGGTGTAGTCATGTGTGATGCCATTTTGTAACAACATGTTATAAGTATGAGGGACTTTCAGTAGCAAAAAATGTTGTCGGTTGCTATTCGGTTGGTACCCAGTTATTGTTGCCAACCGAGCACATTCTATTTGTAATTGTTGACCACTGTTTTGTGTTTGCGAGCTGGCATGAATACCTATTTCAGCAACTTTGGCGATTTGTTTGATTTTATCTTGCTGCGCCAAATTTAAGTGCGAAAGATTCTTGTCGAGTTTGCTATAGTTACCAAGTAGCCAAAAAACTTTGGTCTCAGAATAGTGCTGAGCTATTTGTTCAATCCAATCAAAGGTATCATAAGGGTCAGGTTTTAGGCCCTTGCGGACCTGTTGTCTGTCTTGCCTTCTACTTTTTCTACGATACACAAGATCTTTGAGTTCAGCTAGCTGGCTTCTGAGTTTATTTTTATGTGCGTAGGCAAAAGTATTATCGATGTCAAAGGTTGGCTGAAAAGTGTAACGGAGGGCTCGAGCGTTCAAGTTAGTGTTCCAACTTTGCTCTAAAAAAGCGATGATATCTAGGCTCCAAATTTCACAAATAGGTTTTCTGAGCCAGCCTTTTTTGAATAGAATGGATGCTTTGGCTTCAAAGCGCTGTAAATGATCTGTTTGAATCGAATTGTATTCTTCCATCCGACTCAGGACGTAAAAAATAGCAGCGAGCGGATCAAGTTGTTTGTCAAAACTTAAACAATCGGCTTGGTGAAAGATTTCCGCTTGAATTTCTCCTTTGAACAAGGTTTCTTCAAATAACAAACTTGCAGGCTTGAGTTGCAAACAGGCATCAAAATCGCGCGACGAATAATTGAGTTTGTTCCCTTGTGCAGCTATAAACCGGATGCCGTCGTTCGTGATTTCATAGGGGATTTTTCTTTCCGTGAAAACGAAATCTAAGGTATAGAGCAAGCGCTCGGTGATATATTCAACGTAGATCAGCACTAAAGTTCAGCTATTATTTTTTCGCAAATAAAATGAGCAGCTTGTCCGTTACCAAAAAGTTCAGGATAACTGCAGTTGTGGTTTTCTGAGAATTTTGCGAAGGCTTTTAAAATTTGATTTTTATGCGCTCCAGTCAGGATGGCTGCACCTGCGTCAATAATTTCCACCCACTCAGTTTGTGCGCGAAGAATGATACAAGGTTTCTCAAAGAAATAGGCTTCTTTTTGCAAGCCGCCACTATCTGTAATGATGAGTTTTGCATTTTTTTCAAGTGCAATGATGTCTAAAAAGCCAGCAGGTTCAATAAGTCTTAATTTTGCCTCAGATTGAATTTGTTCCAATAAGTTCGATGGAAGCAATTCTTGCATTTTATTTTTAGTTCTGGGATGAATGGGAAGTACAATTGTGTGTTCAGATTCAGCTATGATAGTCAATAAGGCTTCAAAAATTTCTTGGAGTGCCTGAGGGTCATCGGTATTGCTATCGCGATGAATGGTACACAAAATAAAAGGTTGATTCTTCAATTCTAGCTTTTCGAGCAATTGAGATTTTTGCTCACTAATGCTTGAAAAATACAAACTGTTGTCGTACATCACATCTCCACAATGGTAAACGTGCGGATGGTCGATATCAGCTTTTCCTTTATTTTCTAGTGAAAATCCTTCATTTTTAAGGTTGTCGAGCCCTGCTTGTGTCGGGACAAACAACAAAGTACTCATGTGGTCGCAACTTATACGGTTGAGTTCTTCGGGCATGGCTTTGTTGAAACTTCTAAGACCAGCTTCTATGTGAACCACCGGTATATGAATTTTAGCTGCGGCTAAAGCACCAGCAATTGTAGAATTGGTGTCTCCATAAACAACCACAGCATTTGGCTTTTCAGAAACCAAAAGCGCTTCGATTCCCTCTAGCATGGCAGCAGTCATTTTGGCGTGACTCCCACTCCCTACAGCTAGGTTATAATTGGGCTTTGGAATACCGAGTTCTTCGAAGAATACAGCAGACATATTTTCGTCGTAATGCTGACCGGTATGGACCAAAATTTCTTCAAGCTCTTGGGTAAAAGATGTGTTGATGGCTCTGGATAGTGCTGCTGCTTTGATGATTTGCGGGCGTGCACCAATGATTGTGAGGATTCTTTTTTTTGACATGTTAGAGGAGGCCTTCATCGGCGAAGCTAAAATAGCCATTATCTGTGAAAATCAGGTGATCGAGCAGTTTCATATCTATGAGTGCAGCAAAATTCTTGATGTCTTTGGTGAGCGTTTTGTCCTGTTCGCTTGGTTGCAATTGTCCACTCGGATGGTTGTGACAAAGTATGATGCCACATGCTGCGCAGCGCAAGGCATACTGAAAAATTCTTTTTGCATCTGCAATTGTACTGTGTCTACCACCGATACTCAGTTGATTGATTTCAATGATTTCATTGGAAAAACTGAGGTACAAAACAAAAAACTGTTCGTGATCGAGGTCACTGAGTTTGGGTTGTAAAAGCTCATAGACGTCTTTAGATTTTTTTATCTGATTGCGTTTTTTTACTTCCGAAGCTTGATAACGTCTGCTGAGCTCAAAGGCACCTACAATTTTGTGGGCGGTACTTAAATCGAGGCCATAAATTTCAAGGAGATCCCAAGTGCTGCTTTTGGCCAAAACGCGCCAGTCTTTTTGGTGCCAGCGCCAAGTTCTCTCCAAGATAACTTCTTGTTTGGATTTTTCATATGACGTTCCACAAACAAGTTGCAAGAGTTCAGGGTCACTCAATTGTGTGATATCAATATTTTGTTTCATTTTCAAAAAACGAGAATTATCGTCTGGTATTCTAAGGGTGGATAACTTTTTTCTGTACCGACTTTTTTTATCTTTGTATCATGTCGAAAAAGTCGAAAAACCTTCAAAATGTGGTCTATAGCACCAATCCTAATTTTGCTTACGAATATGAGCAAGAACAAGACCTAGACACACTTCCACCACAACAGCAAAAGTTATATGTGAGTCTTGATCGCAAGCAAAGGGCTGGAAAAGAAGTGACCTTAATAGAAGGTTTTGTCGGTGCCGAAGATGACCTGAAAGATCTCGGGAAAATACTGAAAAGTAAATGTGGAGTTGGCGGAAGTGTCAAAGACAACGAAATCCTGATTCAAGGGAATTTCAAGCAAAAGATTTACGAGCTCTTACTCAAAGAAGGCTATTCGCAAACCAAACAAAAAGGTTAAAATTATAAGTCAAAAAAAAAAGCGGCTCAAAGAGCCGCTTTTTCGGTCTGGTTGGGGTGGGCCAACCAAACCATAACCTAACTATAAACTACTACATCATTTACTTTACAAATACGATGCCAAACTTAAAAAGGAGTGGTGTATTTGAAAAAAAAAATCAGTTTTTAATCAATTTAGTTTTTTTGTCGCCCGCTTCAATCAAATAAATACCTGATTTTAGATCACTAAGATTGAGCGCTTCTCCGGGTTGTAAAACTTGTTTTAACAATAGTTTACCGTTGAAATCAGAAACAAGAATATTTGTTGGCTGCTCAATTGAAACCCTGATTTCATCTGTTGCCGGATTTGGATAAATAACTAATTGGTTTTCTAATTCATTGATGCCATCAATCCACATGTTGATATTAAGGGTTGTGTTCGTAATAATAGGGCTGTTCCAGTCAAAATAAATGTAGGCCGTATTTTCAATAGTTGAATTGATTGGATTATTTGGCATTTCTGTAATGCGATACGTAAGATGCCCGTGGCTTTGCGCTTCGTTGGTTGTAGAGTCTGGTAACCAAATTTGAGGAAACTCAAAACGATAAATTCCGTTGCCCAAGTTCACTACTTGCATGTTATGCGAGGCTTCAATTAACGTAAAGCTGTTCCAGTCAAGTTCTGCATCAAGGGTATCTATGATGTAGATATTTTGCGCTGGGGCAGTTCCGGTATTTTGAAAACGGATGGTGTAGGTCAGTGCGTCGTCAACAAAAGCATCGAGGTAGCCAAGTGGGAAATTGTCGTTCTGATAATCTGTGCAAGCATTTTTATCATTTGGATCATAACTATTGCCAAGAATTTGCAAAAGGTTTCCAGCGTTATTATAAGAGCCACAATCTATGATGCTTCCAGTTGGAGCGATGCTTGACGTAAAGTAGTGTTGAGCTCCATTAATGAGGCCACCAGGTACATTGAACTGAATGACATCATAATTCGTAAAGAAGGTGCTTGAACTAGACAAATTCCAAGTAATTGTATTTCCAGTAATGGTGTAGTTCGGATTTTGAATAGAGGCAAGAATTGGGCTTACACCTACAGGGAATGTCATACTTAGCGTATAATTGCCTACTGCACTCGGGCCGTAGCTCCCCCAATTTAGTTTGATATAGGCCATACTATTTTGGTAATAACCAATCCATGGGGTTACACTTGTCCAGAGGTCTGCACAACTTGAAGTTCCGCCACAGTTGATAGGCAACATGCCGGGTTGAAGTTGTGTAGAAGTGAATCCTTGTAAGGTGATATATGAGGAAGTTACTGTATAACCGTTATAAGTGAGCCATGTTGGGCTAACCTGAGCTAGGATGATATTGCTTGTGCTGTTAAATGGTCCACAATAACTAAAATAACCTGTGGAATCTGTGTATACGGTAACACTTGTTGTGGAATTGGGCTGAACAAAAAGTTGAACAGCAGCACCAATTAGTGGTGACTCTCCTGGATTCATGACACCGTTTGCGTTGGCATCACAGAAAACAAATCCACCATAACAAAAAGTTGGCGAGACATAACCTCCACAGCTTAGCGGGAAATTAATAGTGGAAGGGGGTACGCCGCTATTGCAAGGTGTCCCGGTAATGTAATTGATATTGCTTCCGTTGTTATTGAGGATACTATAACCTTGCTGTGTCAGCCAGTTATTATTTAATGATAAAGTGAAGGTGTCATTGGCAGTACCGGGGTAAGTGAGGTAGTAATATCCAGTTGCGTCCGAATAAGTCAACGTACCGTTTACAGAAACTGGCGCATTGGCGATAGGTGTTTCTCCGTTATCTAACACGCCGTTATCGTTTGCATCGCAATAGACTTGCCCAGTTGCACACAAAGACTGAACACCCTGCGCGCAAATGAGTGTAAATTGAAAAGTAGTTAGCCCAGAAATGGGTAAATTAAAGGTGGTTGAGGGAACAGCGCTTTGTACTTGATAGCCGTTGGCTATTAGCCACTGTGGACTAATCTGAAGTGTATAATTTCCGATGAGTACATTGTTGAATTGTAAAATATTGCTGCTTGCCGGGCTTCCATTATACTGTTGTCCGTTGTTGCCTATCAATTCAAATGGAACATTGGCAAGCGTTTGCTCAATAGTGCCATTGTTGTCACAATCAAGACCTACAAATGTGTAGGCATAAAAATTACATGCGCCCACTGAATAAGAGATACTGTCATAGGCGTATGTTTGGTTAGCAGGATTGTAAACCGTAGTTGTGATAAGGTAAGTGCCTGGTGAGTTATAAGTATGCGACAATGGCGGATTCATAGAGATATTGGTTCCGGATGTTGAAGTTCCACCTCCTGAATTACTTGTATTGCCATCGCCCCAATTGACCACTGCCTGAAACTGAAAACCATTGAAATTGTTTCCGGTGATTACATATGGAAGATCATAACCTTGGACAGTTGTTGAGCTAGGGTTTACGGCTGAAAACCCAATGTTTACGATAGAATCACAGCTTGCAGGATTAATTGTAGTGGGTAGGTTAAGACCATTTATAGCAAAACCATTTACTTGGGCGCCTAGCTTAGAAGTGCTGAATAAAATAACTAGGATGGAAAGGAGATATAAATGCTTCATATAAACAAATTTAATACATGACGTTACCCAGCTATTCGTGGTTGCTTTCATTCTAACTTACTTTATTAACTTTGTTTCCTATGGCAACCATTGATCGTTTGCGCCTAACACCTTTTGGAAATCTTGAATTACTTGCCAAGCAAGTGGTAGAAGGTTTCATTACGGGTATGCATAAAAGTCCCTTTCATGGTTTCTCAGTTGAGTTTGCCGAACACCGTTTGTACAACACCGGAGAATCAACACGAAACATTGATTGGCGCCTTTTTGGCCGTACAGATAAGTTGTTTTCAAAGAAATACGAGGAGGAAACTAACCTGCGCTGTCAAATTGTTTTGGATGGCTCAAGCTCCATGTATTTCCCAAAGGAGGAGCAAAACAAACTCGAGTTTTCTATTTACGCAGCAGCAAGTCTAATAGAGCTTTTAAAAAGACAGCGCGATGCTGTAGGACTCAGTATTTTTGATGAAACATTGGCCTTGCACACTGCTGCAAAATCATCCATGACGCATCATCGTTTTTTATACAGTGAGCTTGAAAAGAGATTACATGTATACCAACCCACAGAAAAAAAGCAAACCAATACAGCTCAGGCCCTTCACGATATCGCAGAATTAGCGCATCAACGAAGCATGGTGTTGATTTTTTCTGATTTACTCGATGACCCAGCAAATACAGAAGCTTTGTTTGATGCTTTAATGCACTTGAAACACAACAAGCATGAGGTTATTTTATTTCATGTCTTTAATGAAACGCTTGAACAGAACTTTGACCTAGAAGATCGCCCTTATCAGTTGGTAGATATGGAAACCGGCGAAACTTTAAGACTCAGGCCAGCTGAAATCAGAGAGAAATACCAAAAGGCCTTGGGTGCTTATTTCAAAAATATAGAA
>JBILTD010000168.1:0-4136 GCA_044371695.1 Crocinitomicaceae bacterium
GCTGTCGCCAACCACACCTTCAACTGCTTTTGAAATGAATGCGGTCAAAGATCCTATTCAAATGTATTTGCAGGATATCTTTACTGTACACGCCAATTTAACTGGTAACCCAGCGCTGAGCATGCCTTTTGGCTGGCATTCAAATGGTTTACCTTTTGGTCTGCAAATGATGGCCAAAGATTTTGAAGAAGATTACCTTTATCATGCGGCATCTTTAATTCAAGAAGTACTATGATGAAGTGGGTGCAACTTTCCCTTCTTCTCTTTTTAACTGCGTTTGCATTTGCGCAAAAGCCAGCACACCTCGTGCGTCCTTCAGATACGCTTGATCCAGATCCTTTTGTCAATACGGTTCAACAAAGT
This sequence comes from Crocinitomicaceae bacterium, assembly GCA_044371695.1. Taxonomy (GTDB): domain Bacteria; phylum Bacteroidota; class Bacteroidia; order Flavobacteriales_D; family Crocinitomicaceae; genus UBA952. The sequence continues at coordinate 364 of JBILTD010000168.1, forward strand.
CTGAATTTGTTTTATGCGGAGTACGCCAACTCTCAAAATTACGAAGCAATCATAGCTGACCTCAATTATGCCCCGGGTCAAATCCCTACTTTTTCAGATTCTGTGATTTGTGCCCGTTTGTCCAAGATGAATGAACTCACACCTTTTCATCTAGACTGTAATTCAGCAACCCTTTCTACCATTAAGTTCTTTGCAGCTCAGCGCCGTGGATTCATCCGTGTAGCTCTAGGGCGCTCAGCACTTTATTTTGATTTATTCGAAGAGAAATTGACTGAATACGGCTTGCCACTTGAGTTGCGTTATTTATCTGTGATTGAAAGTGGTTTGCGCCCACAAGTGAAATCAAGAGCAGGGGCACTTGGTTTATGGCAGTTTATGTACAAAACAGGGCTTTATTTCGGCCTTGACGAAAATTCTTACATAGATGAGCGCATGGATCCTGATAAGGCCACAGATGCAGCGTGTCGTTATCTTAAGCAACTTTATGGCATTTATGGCGACTGGAATTTAGCCTTGGCCGCTTATAATGCTGGCCCGGGAAATGTAAATGCAGCCATCCGAAGATCTGGCGGAAAAACAACCTATTGGGAGGTGCGCCCGTTCTTGCCGAAAGAAACACAAGGATACGTACCTAACTTTATTGCAGCCGCTTACATGATGACCTACCACGCTGAATACAACATTATTCCGATGGAGGCCAAAATTCACAATGCGCAACTAGACACCATGTGTTTAAAGGGCGGGGTTCATATGCAAACCATTGCCAAGCTTACGGATTGGGAACTCACCGAAATTCAAAGTCTCAACCCTGTTTATAAAACAACTTACATCCCGAAAATGACACCGGCTCGTTGTGTCACCGGACCTCTTGACAAAATTGGGCTTTTGGTTAGTTTTGAAGATTCGCTCTATCTACTTGAAGAAGCGATCTATCATCCAAAACCTGTGGTCGTTCCCCCACCCACCACCCCCCAAGACTCCACCCTCCGCGATTCCACCTCCCGCGATTCCACCATTATCATTACCAGCACAACTGATACGCTAGGTACCAGCACACCTGGCACCAACAACTTACTTTATCACAAAGTCAAAACTGGTGAAAACTTGCGCCAGATTGCCTTAAGATACAATGTTTCAATTGAGCAGTTAATGGAGTGGAATGGCTTGCGCACCACCAATATTTACGTGGGGCAAAAATTGAGTGTTTATTCGAGCCAAACTGCAGCCCCAGTTACACCTGCACCAACAACCCCGCCACCTCCAGCTAAAAAGTACTATACCGTACGTTCAGGTGATACTTTTGGTAAAATTGCACAACGCAACAACCTCACTCAGGCCCAATTACAACGCCTCAACCCTGGTGTCAGAGTCAATAGTATTTCTGTTGGTCAAAGAATCCGGATTAAATAGTTTCCCATGAAACTTTCAGGCGTCATTATCACTTACAACGAAGCCCGAAACATCAGGCGCTGCTTGCTTTCTTTGCAAGAAGTTTGCGATGAGATTCTCGTACTTGATTCCTTTTCGACCGATGAAACTCAAGCCATTTGTCAAGAATTTGGGGCGCGTTTTGAACAAAATCCGTTTGAAGGCCACATTCAGCAAAAAAATGAGGCGCTCAAACGCGCCACTCACGATTGGGTGCTTTCTCTAGATGCCGATGAAGCGCTTACCGATGAACTCAAGAAGAGCATTCAAACGCTAAAAGCTCAAAACCCTCTGCCAGGTATTTACGCCATGAATCGGCTTACGAATTACTGCGGTAAGTGGATCAAATATAGTGGGTGGTACCCCGACACAAAAGTCCGTTTGGTTGATAAAAAACTGGCCAGATGGGGAGGGCTCAACCCTCACGATCAATTATTACCACTTCAAGACCTCAAAGTGCAAAAGCTCACCGGAGATTTGCTACACTATTCGTATTACACCAAAGAAGATCATTTCAAGCAGATTGCTTACTTTTCAAAAATTGCTGCACAAGAATTATTTGTTCAAAAGAAGCATTGTAGTGTATTGAAATTAGGTGTTAAAGTAGCTGCTCAATTTGTTAAAAGTTATTTGATTAAACTCGGGTTTTTAGATGGTTTGGCTGGTTGGCATATCGCGACACGAAGTGCCTATGCTACCCATCAAAAGTATACTTCACTCAGAAAAATGTGGAAAGATGCCGCGGCCTAGTTTAAAAAGAATCCTGATCTCAAGAACAGATGCCATCGGAGATGTCTGCCTGACGCTGCCTGTTTGCATGGCTCTGAAAAAGCAATATCCAGAAGCACAACTTGTTTATTTGTGCCGAAAATATACAGCGCCGGTTGTGGCTTGTTTTGAGCCCATCGATGGCATATTGCTTTTTGAAGAGCTAGAGGCCTTATCCAAAGAGGAACGTCAAGCACAGCTCAAAGACTTTTCAGCTGTCTTGCATTTATTCCCAAATCAAATTGTTGGGCAATGGTGTAAAGAAGCTCGTATTCCTTTAAGAGTCGGTACTGCACATCGCTTACACCACTGGATGACTTGCAATTTATTGCCCTGGTTTTCTAGAAAGCGCTCTGACCTACATGAGGCACAGCTCAATTTTTATTTAGCAAAAGCGATAGGCATCAAGCAAATTCCAAGTTGGGAGGAAATACAGCCGGGTACTGCTTTTAGAGTGGAGCTCGATGCTGTTCCATTAGATCTAAACTCAAATGAGCATCAAAATAGAATTCTCATTCACCCGAAATCGAATGGAAGTGGGTTAGAATATCCGATGGAAAAATATGCAGCGCTCGCACTTATGTTAGCCGAAAAAGGTTATCACATATATTTCACAGGTACCCGTCAAGAAGGCGAGTTATTTGCAGCTCAAATTCCAGGGCACCCTGCTATTCATAATGCCGCAGGTTTATGGACGCTGCAAGAATTTATTGCGGTTATTGCGCAATCAAAAGCGCTCATTGCTTGTTCGACTGGCCCGTATCATTTAGCGGGTTTGTGTCAAATTCAGGCCATTGGTTTGTTTACAGAGCGCAGACCCATTCATCCGGGACGTTGGAAGGCCTTGGGGCCAAATTCCAAGGCACTCACAGAAATATTGGAATTAACTCCTCAACAAATTTGCGATGCCATTGAATAAAATCTTGTGGCGCAATATTTTACTTGGCTTGTTTGTCAGCGTTTTTAGTTTGGGCTTACTTGCCCCTCAAGCTGCATTTGAATGGCCCACACAAGAATGGCAACAGGCTTTGGCACATGGTTTATTAATTGGTCAGTTTTATTATTGGCTACACGAGCGCCCCAAACCATCCTTACAATTGCTCCTTTTAACCCTCAGCGGGCTCTATTATTTGTTCTTGTACCAAGGGCTTTGGATTTATGTGTTTTTCTGGCTCATTTTATTGCTCTTGTTTTTACTTGCATTGAGCTATGATCAATATTTAAAATGGCGAAGAATTCCGTATCTTAAGTCTTTTCTGATTCCGGTGTTGTGGTTTGTGTTTTTGAACCTGATTCCAAGCATGGCTGAAAATAATGGCCTTTTGAACCCGGTTTTTTTACTGTTTTATTTTGCATTAAGTCTACAGGCTGACCGAGAAGATTTACTGCAAGACCAAGGCAATTTTAAAACACTCGCAGCGTTGATCGGGCAAAAGAATACGGGTTATGCAGTCTTGTTTTTGCTTGCTTTATGTGCGTACTTATTCTTTTTGCCTTTCGCCTTGATCTTGATTCCGCTAGTGGTCATGAACCGAGAGCAATTCTTTCCAAAACGCAGCTTTGATAGTTTGCTTTTC
>JBILTD010000169.1:0-4123 GCA_044371695.1 Crocinitomicaceae bacterium
ACGTTATTGACAGAGGCGGTTACGACAACTCTTTTAGAATGTCGGTGTGCAGAAACGCTTGCAATGACATCCATCCAGGCCAATAACTGACCCCCAAAGAGATTACCTAATGTATTGGTGTCGTTCGGCAAAACAATTTTGGTTGTAATGGCCAAAGTGGAAGAGGCGGTGTTTGCTTTCATGAGTCAAAGTTAAGCAAAGGATTTTATTATGATTATTTAATTCTCCAATGTTAAAATTTGATTGACTTATTGTATTTTTACCACAAACTATCACGCTCTTACTGAATTAACTATGAAACATCTCTATTTATTAACCACTTGTCTTTTTGTTTTAGGCTCGTCGTTATCGTTGTTTGCACAAAATTCAAAACGTGTTCCAGATCCGCAAAATACAAGAGAAGGAGAACATGTAGAATACTGTATTACTCACAAAAAGCACAACGCTTTACTGAGTAATGCTGCCTACGTTCAGGGGCTTCAAGAAGCTGAAATGGCTTATGATTTAGTTGCCAAAAAAGGCAATCAACAAAAAGGAACAATCTATACTATTCCTGTCGTGTTTCACGTCATGCACTTTGGTGGCATTGAGAACATTTCTGATGAGCAAATTTTAAATGCGTTAGCCATTTTAAACCGTGACTACCGCAAGCAAAACGCAGATACTGCAACGGTGCACCCAGATTTTCAAGGAATGCCAGCAGATATAGAAGTAGAATTTAAATTAGCAACTATAGCTCCAAATGGCCAGTGTTTTAGTGGTATTACCCGCACTTTTTCTCCAATGAGTTACCAAGGTGATGATGGCGATGCACAGGTAGATGCTATCATTGCTGGTAATAACGTTTACAATGGCACATGGGCAGGTAATAAATACTTGAACATATTTGTTTGCGGTGATATTGGTGGTGCTGCAGGTTATACTTACAAACCAAGTACTTGGGGAGCTACAAGCATGAAAAACGGAATCTGGATTCTACATGATTATGTTGGTGCTATTGGCACAGGTGGGGTAGGAACAAGCCGTGCCCTTACACATGAGGTTGGTCACTGGTTAAACCTTGACCACACTTGGGGAGGGAACAACAATCCGGGCAATGCCTCAAGCTGTCCAGGAAACGGCGATAACGTGCAGGACACGCCAACTTGTATTGGTGTAACAGCTTGCTTACTTAATTCAAACACATGTAGTAACGATAATTCTTTTTGGGGCTTTGATATCCGCGATAACGTAGAAAACTACATGGATTACTCTTATTGCTCAAAAATGTACACTGAGGGTCAGCGCACCCGCATGCGCAATGCATTACAGGTGGCCAATACCGGCCGTGCCAACGTAGTATCTGCAGCAAATTTAGCAGCAGTTGGTGCAACAGGAACAACTTACTTGTGTAAGGCAGATTTCAGTGCTGACAAAGTAACGGTTTGCGCAGGCAACGAAGTTCAGTTCACAGATGAATCTTACAACGCAGTGATCGGTTGGTCTTGGCAAATTACACCGTCAACAGGGTGGTCTTTTGCTTCAGGGTCATCAGCTACTTCTGCAAATCCAGCCGTTGTTTTCAATACGCCGGGTATGTATAACGTGCAACTCACTGCTACAGATGGTACCAACAACGACGTCGAAGATAAGCAATCATACATCCGAGTTTTAGGTACACCTGAAACTTTACCTTACTGGGAGGGCTTTGAATCTTACACAAGCCTTTCTAATTTGCCAAATTGGGAAGTGAGCAACGTGAACAACAACAACGCATTTGAACTTGAAAGCTCTTTTGGCCACTCTGGCACCAAATGTGTGAAACTCGCCAACTTTGGCCAGGCTCCGTCAAACATTGACGAGTTGGTTTCTACCAACATTGATTTATCTGTAATTGATACTACTAGTGGAACAGTTACGCTCTCTTTCCGTTATGCGTACCGCAAGCGCACAGCCGCAGACTACGAGTATTTGAAAGTCTTTGTAACTGGCAACTGTGGCGATAACTGGGCGCAGCGCAAAACTTTAGGTGGGAACCAACTTTCCAACCAAACTTCAGTTACAGCTTGGGCCCCAAGCGCACAAACTGATTGGGTAACCGTACACATGACCAACATTACTGAAAACTACTTTACTGATAACTTCAGAATGCGTTTTCGTTTTGAGGGCGAAGGGGGTAATAACTTATACCTCGATGATATCAATATTTACAGTGGAGCGCCATCGAATGATTTAGTAGTGGCAGGTATTGAAAACCAAAACCTCACAGAAATTTCACTTTATCCAAACCCAACCGATGCAGATCTTCATTTGAGCTTCCATTCGCTTTCTGCCGGTGCGGCTTCCCTAAAAGTAACCGACCTAACTGGTAAAGTAGTACAGTCTTACCCATTGTTCTTACAAGAAGGAAAGAATATGGTCGTGAGTCAGACAACGCAATTAGCGGCTGGGTCTTACTTATTGCAACTTGAATTCAACGGTGCACTTACTACGCTACCTTTCGTAGTGGAATAATTAGAGCTGTTCAAAATACTGAAATAGGAGTTGTGCTTTTGCAGCTCCTATTTTTTTTGCAACAACTTCTTGCCCGGCTGTTTTCATTTTTGAGATGGTTTTAAAATCCTGGAAGAGTTGTGCAATCGTTTTCGGCCCCAATCCTTTGATTTGGTCAAGCTGTGTTTCTAAGGCACCTTTGCTTCTTTTATTTCGATGATGGCTCAAACCAAAGCGGTGCGCTTCATCGCGGAGTTGCTGTACTAATTTTAGAGCCAAAGAGCGTCTGCTTAAAATCAAAGACTTCGAAAAACCAGGTTTATAAATTTCTTCAAGTCTTTTGGCCAGGCCAACTAATTTAAGCTCATTTTGTAAACCAAGTTCTTCAATGGCCTCAAGCGCTGCACCAAGCTGGCCTTTTCCACCATCTATAATTACCAAATCGGGGAGTGCTTGTCCTTCTTCTTTTAATCGCTTATATCGGCGTCCAACTACCTCTTTCATGGTCTGAAAATCGTCGGGGCCCTCTACAGTTTTAACATTAAAATGGCGATAATCAGCTTTACTTGGCACTCCATCTTTGAAAACAACACAAGCCGAAACTGCATTGGTTCCTTGCAGGTTTGAGTTATCGAAGCATTCAATGTGCGTAGGCGCCTTACTCAGCCCGAGAGCAGTTTGCAATTCAAGAACTGCCTGCATGGCAGCACTCTGAACGTTTGTACTCGCATTCATGGCTTGTTTTCTAGCCTGAAGTTGTGCATGCTTGACATTATTTTGAGCCAATTCTAAAAGTTGTTTTTTCTCGCCAATTTTCGGGAAGCTAACTTTCGCATCGTAGAGTTCGACGCCATCGGGTATTCCAATTATCACCTCTTTTGCAGTACTTGAAAAATGCGACCTCAGCTGAGGGATGATATTTTGGTATAAGATCTTGAGATCTTCATCTAGTGGATCCTCGATTCGCGTAGCATAAGTATGAACGATACTTCCTTCACGAACCACTAAATAACTCACCCAAGATAAGTTGTTGTTCTTTTCAATGAAACACACATCGAAATCTTGGACATGATCAGCTACCACCATTGATTTTGTTCTGAATTGCTCGAGCGCTAAAATTAATTCTTTGCAGCGCTGTGCTTCTTCAAAGGCATGTTCAACCGCAAAAACTTGCATTTGTTTTTTGAGTTGTTGGATCAAAGAATAGTTCTTGCCTTCCAATAGCAGTCGGATAACTTTGAGCGTTTCGTCGTAGTGGCTTTGTTCTTGTAATTTTTCGCAGGGCCCGGCACATTTGCCAATATGGTATTCCAGACAAACTTTGTATTTGGCTCTTTCGAGTTTTTGTTGACTTAAATCTAGGGCGCAGGTCCTGATTTGAAAAAGCTCCCGAATCAGTTGTAAGAGGGCATGCATGCCTTTTACATTCGGGTAGGGTCCATAATAAGTAGAACCGTCATTGAATTTTCTGCGCGTCGGAAAGATGCGTGCAAACGGCTCTTTCTTGATGACAATCCAAGGATAAGTTTTGTCGTCTTTGAGCAGCACATTGTAACGCGGTCGGTGGCTTTTGATGAGGTTATTCTCTAGTAGCAGCGCATCTATCTCGGTTTCAACTACCGTAAACTGCAGGTCCACAATTTGTTTGACA
>JBILTD010000170.1:0-4077 GCA_044371695.1 Crocinitomicaceae bacterium
AATAAATGAAGCAAATCAAAAGAGTCTTTTATTTACTTTCGAAGGAAATACAGCGCCAGCTATTTCACTTGAGCTCAATCTTCAACAGGTCAAGCAATTGATCGGCACCGCCCTTGACACCAGTCTGATTAAGCGCATTTTAACTGATCTCGATTTCGAAATTTTAGAAGAGCAAACTGAATCTTTACAATTACGCGTGCCGCGTTATCGCGTCGATGTCACAAGACCAATTGATGTTATCGAGGAGATTTTACGCATCTATGGGCTTAACCAAGTGCCGCTTCCTGAAAAATGGAACTTCTCCTTACCAGTACGCCCAAGATTTTATCCGGAAAAACACAAAGAAAGCATCAGTGAGTTCTTAGTAGGACGCGGCTATTCCGAGATCCTGAATAATTCATTGACCAAACTTGCCTACGCTGAGAAAATATCGAGTGCAAAATTAGAACAAGCCATACAAATCTTGAATCCACTGAGCCAAGACCTCGGGATACTCAGACAATCTTTGTTGTTTGGCTTATTAGAATGCCTACAATACAACCAAAACAGACAACAAAGCAACCTTCGCATTTTTGAATTTGGGCAGCATTACAATATAATAGATGGCTTGCGCCAGGAAAAAAGTCAACTTGCGCTTGCGCTCATGGGGCAGCATGCAGCAGAAAATTGGCAAAATACGGATGCTAAAGCACTCAAATTTAATTTCTTCGATTTAAAAGCAGAGGTATTATCATTATTTGAACGCCTGGGCCTTTCCGAAAAAGTACTTGAATCAGAAATACAAGACCCTCATTTCGAAGATGGTATTTCCTTTGAACTCAACGGTAAATGCTTGGCTCAAATGGGTTGGGTAAGCCATGAAATTCAAATTGCATTTGATCTAAAGCAACAACCATTCATTGCATTAATCAACTGGGATGACCTCATGCATTCCATTCGAAAGCAACAAATCACCTTTCAAGAACTTCCGAAATCATTTGCTGTGCGTCGTGACCTCTCGTTACTCGTAGCAAAAGATATCAAATACAACGACTTAAAATTGGCTGCCCAAAAAGCCGAGCGCAAGCTCTTACAAGCGGTTAATCTATTCGATGTCTATGAGGGTAAAAACTTGGCCGACGGCATGAAATCATATGCACTTTCTTTCTATTTGCAAGATGCGCAACAAACGCTTACTGACAAACACATTGAAAAGGCGATGCATCAAATTTTGCAAGCTTTAGAAAAGGACTGTGGGGCAAAGCTCAGGATGTAAATACATGCTTAATGCATTCAAATCCACAAAAGAAAAAAAAAGGAATTGGCACTAGGCAGTAATGTAGCGCTCCAAATTCGGATTGCTGGTCAATTCTTCTGAACCTAAAATAAGCAAGGACTTCACTTTGTTGGTTTCCAACCACAACTCAAAGTTAGTGATTCCAACACGCAAGGTGCCATTGATATCAATTTTATGAACGGGTTTTTGCTGCTTATCAAAGAGCGCTTTAACCTCTAAAATTTCTGTAGATAATTCTTGGTTCTGATTGAAAATGAGCAAACTATCTGTGGCCTCGAAAAAATCAGCTGGCTTTTCTTGTGCAATAATAAGATCTTGAGCTTTGGATGTTGCCCAGTTTTGGATGGCACTTGAAAATTGATTGGCGGCTAATAAATAAATCGTGGCTACTTTCATGCTTACTCTAAAATTGTCCGCAAATATAGCGCTAATAAGCTTCTCCTACTTTTCGTAACCTAAAATTTTCAGATAATCTTGTGCAGTCTGCTCATTACTAAACACTTCGGTCTGAATTTTTCCGTCTTCGTCCCTTCTGATCAAGATATGCTTCGGTTCAGGAATGAGACAGTGCTTCAAACCGCCGTAGCCACCAATAGTTTCTTGATATGCCCCGGTATTGAAAAATCCGATAAATAGCGTGTTGTTTTTGTCGAATTTAGGCAGGTAAATCGCATTAGAATGCTGCTCAGAATTGTAGTAGTCATCGGAGTCACAGGTGAGTCCACCGAGTAAGACGCGCTCGTAGTCATCGTTCCAACGGTTAATTGGCAACATGATAAAACGCTGGTTAATAGCCCAAGTATCAGGAAGGTTTGTCATGAAAGAGGAATCAATCATGTTCCATTTTTCGCGGTCATTTTGCTGTTTCTGATGTAAGACGCTAAAAATAGCACCACCACTCTCGCCTACTGTAAATGATCCGAATTCTGTAAAGATATTTGGCTCCGGAATATCGTTATCTTGACAAACGCGCTTTACCTGGGTGAGGATTTCACGCACCATGTAAGCATAATCAAAATCGAAGGCCAACGATTTCTTAATCGGGAAACCGCCACCAATATTCAATGAATCTAGCTCTGGGCACAATTTCTTAAGATCAGAATAAACGCGTAAACACTTGGTTAATTCGTTCCAGTAATAAGCCGTGTCATTGATACCCGTATTGATGAAAAAATGCAGCATTTTAACGCGTACCCTAGGGTTTTCCTTGAGAATGGCTTTGTAAAACGGCACAATTTCGCGGTAACGAATACCCAAACGCGAGGTATAAAACTCAAACTTTGGCTCTTCTTCAGAAGCAATACGAATACCGATATTTAGTTCTTTGGTAGTTGAACTGATCAATTGTTTCAGTTCATCGATGTTATCTACAACTGGAACAATTCGCAATTGATCTTCTTCTATCAACTGCGCGATGTTATCTAAATATGGCTTTGGTTTATAGCCATTACAAATCACATAACTTTTTTCTTTGAGCTTACCTGCTGCGTGCAAACTTTTGACAATATCAATATCAAAAGCAGATGAGGTTTCGATGTGGACATCGTTCTTGAGAACTTCATCAAGTACGAAAGCAAAGTGTGAACTTTTAGTACAGTAAGAATAATAGTAATTGCCCTGATACCCAAGGTTCATGATGGCTTCTCTGAACCAACCCTTGGCACGCTGAATATTATTTGAAATTTGAGGTAAATAATGAAATTTAAGCGGAGTCCCATGCTCATGCACCAAACGCATCAGATCAATACCGTGAAAAAACAGACGTTCTTCGCGAAGAAAAAATTCGTTCTGAGGAAAATCGAAGGTTTGATCAATTAAATCAATGTATTTGGTTCTCATGCTTTTTCAAATAATAACTGAGTTCTGTACGTAAATACTGCGCTTTGGTTTCGCTTGCTTAAACAGTTTTCAAACCTAGTGCAAATTTGTGCAAAAATACTGCTTTTTATATGGATTGGAAGTGCCTGAAAATACTACTTTTGAGCACAGCAAATTTTCATGTCCTACTTAGACGAATTAAACGAAAGTCAGCGGGTTGCCGTTGAACATATTTATGGCCCCATCATGGTCATTGCCGGCGCAGGCTCGGGAAAAACACGTGTACTCACTTACCGCATCGCCTACATGATGGAACAGGGTGTAGATCCCTTCAATATTTTAGCACTAACCTTCACCAATAAGGCCGCCAAAGAAATGACTGAAAGAATTGGTCATATTGTGGGTGGCGGCGAGGCAAAGAACATTTCAATGGGGACCTTCCACTCGGTATTCTCAAAAATTTTGCGTTTTAATGCTGAAAGAATCGGCTTCCCAAACAATTTTACAATCTACGATACCCAAGATTCCAAGAGTCTCATTAAAGATATTATCAAAGAATTCAACCTAGACGACAAAACCTACAAACCAAGTATGGTTTTCGGCCGCATTTCCGCTGCTAAAAACAACCTGATTTCACCGGAGGCCTACATGGCCAATCAAGAAATCCAACTCGAAGACAAACAATCTCGCAGACCCGAACTCGGGCGTGTCTTTCAGGCCTATGCCAACCGCTGTCAAAAAGCGGGCGCCATGGACTTCGATGACCTCTTATATTTCACCAATGTTTTACTCCGAGACTTCCCCGATGTCTTGCACTACTACCAACAAAAGTTCCAGTACATCTTAGTAGACGAGTACCAAGATACCAACTACGCGCAATACCTCATTGTTAAGAAATTAGCTGCAGCTTATCAAAATATTTGTGTTGTCGGCGATGACGCACAAAGTATTTATTCCTTTAGAGGCGCCAATATTGAACACAT
>JBILTD010000171.1:0-4056 GCA_044371695.1 Crocinitomicaceae bacterium
GCGCATTACCATCCACATTGGCTGCACGACCTTCATTGGGAGGGTAATTTTTCTTATGTCAACCTAACAACTAGCCAAGACAGCGCCGTTTCCTTATTGCCGCCAACCCGCTTGCAGAATGAACTCAAATATCAATGGACTTTTAATCGCCCACTAAAAAAAATTGAATTGAGTCTTAGCCATCAATGGATTGCTGCTCAAAATAGGGTTGCTTATCAGGAGACTCCGAGTGAAGCCTATCAAATACTCAATGTGAATATGCGCGTTCATTATGAAAAAAATGGTTCTTGGACCCTGCAAACAGGAGTCAGAAACCTAACAAATTCAAATTACATCGATCATTTATCAAGACTCAAAAATATAGGCATGCCTGGACCTGGAAGGCATATCTATTTAAGTTTGAAATACCAGGTTCAATCACAAATAAAATAATAAAAAGTTATGAAAAAAGTAGTTTTAAGTCTTTCATTTTTGGCATTATTGACAGTTTCGTGCGCCAAAAATAAATGTGCAGAATGTCATTATGACGGCGCATTGGGCGAAGTTGAAATGGGTACGTATTGTGGGGATGAACTCAAGAATTTAGAAGAGTTAGGCACCTATACAGATTCTTTAGGTAATACTTATGTAGTACATTGCGGAGAACACTAATCTCACAACTTTTCAACATTCTTTGTTTTTGTTGATAAGTGGAGCAGCCCAAACTTGAGTTTAGCAAGCAATAGCCTTAATTTTATTAACTAGAATTAAGGCTTATGTTTGACGACGAAGACGAGGAATACAACGATAGCAGTTTAAATGAAGATTTAGAACACTTTGAGGAGCACTTAAAAGGCAACTCTCTGCGTTTTATTGACAGCGACCGCCTAGAAGGTATTATCGATCATTATCTCATTCAAGGTCAATACAACAAAGCAAAAATTGCAGCCGAATTTGGCATTTATCAATTTGCTTACAATCCTTTATTTCGCTTAAGAAAAGCCCAAGCCCTCGGTGGAATTGGCTTACTCCAGGAAGCCCTCGATCTTGTGCAACAACTCGAGCGTCAAGAGTTATTTAGTGCAGAACTATTCTTGACTCGTGCCTCTATTCATGCGCAACAACGCGAGCACAAATTAGCCATCAAGTACTTCGAGAAAGCCCTTGAATATTCAGATGCCGCTGAACACGATTACATCTACTTAGACATCGCCATAGAATACGAACGCTTGCAGCAATATCAAGATGCTATTGATGTTTTGCACCGTGCGCTAAAAACAAATAAAAACAACGAGGCAGCCCTATACGAATTAGGCCGCTGCTATGATGCCTTAGGTGCTACTCAAGCCTCCATTGATGCCTATCTTAAATTCATCGATGAGCAGCCTTACTCAAGTACTGCTTGGTATAACTTAGGGAATGCCTACAGCAAAATTGAAGATTTTGATCGCGCTGTTTGGGCCTATGACTACGCCATCTTGATCAATGAAGAATTTGGTCCAGCACATTTCAATTTGGGTAATGCCTATCTATCACTAGAAAAATACCACAAAGCCATAGAGCATTTTGAACTCTGTATGAAACACGACGGAGACGATGCCATGGCCTTATGTTACATCGGCGAAGCCTATGAGCAGCTCAATGAACTTGATTTATCCAAGCATTATTACAAAAAGAGTATCGCCTTAGAGCCGATGCTTCCTGAAGCTTGGCTTGGTCTTGGTATTGTTGAAGATTTATTAGGCTCAACTAAAGAGGGTATTGTTCTTATTCAAAAAGCACTAGATTACGATCCTGAAAACCCAGGTATTCATCACGTTCTGGCTGGTGCCTATGAGAAAATTGAAGCCAATGAAGAAGCTAATTTTCATTATTTAAAAAGCCTTGAATTTGGTCCTACCGACGACGAAGCACTCAATGACTACATGGCCTTTCTCTGTGCAGATTCATTGAGTTTAGCACAACATTTTATTCTAGAGTTTATAGAAAAATACCCACAATACATTCAAGCCCAATTACATTTGATCAATCTCAAATGGCAAATGGGTCAGGTGCATGAAGCAAAATTCATGTATCTCAATTGCCTTAATCAATCATCAGCACAAGCAAAAAATATATTTGAAATTAATCCGAAATTGCTGGATGACAGCGATTTTCTACACCTAACAGATGATCTATGAATTTTAAATTAACTTTTATCCCGAAACGTAGTGAAAAACCACGCGAAAAAGGGGTCACCATGATGATGGATAAAGGTCTTGGTTTGCGCGAGACTGAACACTTTATTGAGGCATCGGCACACCTAACCGATCTTGTCAAGTTTGGCTTTGGTACCGCATTTGTCACCCAAAATCTTGAAGAAAAAATCAAAATGTACCGCGAAGCTGGTCTCAGACCTTATTTTGGTGGTACATTATTTGAAGCATTTTATGCGCGCGGAATGTTCAAAGATTACATGCGCTTACTCGATAAATACAACCTTGATCTTGCCGAAATTTCAGATGGCTCGATCATCATACCGCACGATGAAAAGTGCAAATTGATTCACGAAATGTCTCAAACACGTACCGTACTCTCTGAAGTAGGTTCCAAAGATTCAGGTATCCTGATTTCACCTGCCAAATGGGTACGTCTCATGAAAGCTGAACTAGATGCAGGTAGTTGGAAAGTCATTGCTGAAGGAAGAGAAGCAGGCAATGTAGGCGTTTTCAGACCGAACGGCACTGCACACACCATGCTTATCAACCGCATCATCGCTAACGTGAAGCCAGAAGATATTTTGTGGGAGGCTCCTCAAAAAAATCAACAAGTTTGGTTTATCAAATTGTTCGGCGCTGAGGTCAACCTCGGGAATATCGCACCAAACGATGTCATTCCGTTAGAGTGTCTTCGCTTAGGTTTACGTGGCGATACTTTCTTTGACTTCTTACCAAAATCCTATGCTGATCGTCTCAAACAAGTAAACGATGAGTCAGATGAGTTTGAAGATGAACAAGAATAATTCATCAGATCTTTTTCATTCTCAATATCAATTATTAGGTCATAATGGCCCTATCTACGCTTTAAGTCTTGACTCAGACTTCCTTTATTCAGCTGCCTCAGACAAACTGGTGGTGCGCTGGAATTTATTGGAAGGGGTTCAGGACCACTTTGTCGTAAAGACCGAACGCCCTGCTTTCAGTATCTTGAAGTCTGTCTTGAATGACGAACTCATTATTGGCCTCGACAACGGTAGTCTGCACGTAATCGATGTTCAGCTCAAGCAAGAGTTGAGGCACCTGAAAGCACACACAAGTGCTATTTTTTCTATAGCCGAACATCCCAAAAATGGCCACCGTTATTCGACAGATGCGGACGGCAACTTATTTATTTGGGATACTTCCTGGAAGCTCGTGTTACAAATGCCCTTAGCTTGCGGCAAGATACGCAGTCTTGTACTTAGCCATGATGCCCAATTTTTAGTATTGGCTTGTGCAGACGGCAGCATCAAGGTATTTGACACCGAGTTTTACAATTTAATCAATGAATGGCCAGCGCATCAAGACGGCTGTACAGCACTTTGTTTTTTACCTGATCAAACACTGCTCAGTGGTGGGAAAGATGCGCATATCCGTCGTTGGCGCTTAGACGCAACTTTACTAAAGTCTTATCCGGCTCATAAGGGAACAATTTATGGTTT
Source organism: Crocinitomicaceae bacterium (assembly GCA_044371695.1). Taxonomy (GTDB): domain Bacteria; phylum Bacteroidota; class Bacteroidia; order Flavobacteriales_D; family Crocinitomicaceae; genus UBA952. The sequence continues at coordinate 3,659 of JBILTD010000171.1, forward strand.
GGCTTTGCTTCATAAAGAAAATGCCTACGTAAGTGTTTCAAGAGATAAGACCATTAAAATTTGGGATGCAATCACGCAGCAAATTATTCAAAAAATTGAAGTTTCAGGTAGGGCTCATTTGCACTCAATCAACGCGGTACAGGTTTACCAAGTTAAATTCATTAGTGCCGGTGACGATAAAAGAATCCATGTTTGGACAAAATAGCTTGAAATAGCGTAATTTTAAGAAATGAAATGGGCGCTACTTTTTTGTTTATGCAACCTGACACTTTGGGGTCAATTTCAATTCAATTTTGATCACTCCGTTCCTGTCACGGTGGACGGCATTAGTCTGAAGTCGCCTTGGGCAGGTGGGCTCAATTCACCGCAATTCTCAAGTTTAGACTACGACTTCGATG
>JBILTD010000172.1:0-4024 GCA_044371695.1 Crocinitomicaceae bacterium
AACCCTAAAAACAAAAAGAGGAACAAACTGTATTTGTTCCTCTTTCTGCTAAACCATGCTAAAACTATAAAACTAAAACTACAACTATGAACTGTAATTCTGGTGCAAATTTACGGACACATTTTGAATGTGCAAGTATTTCAATGTAAATTTTTTGTTAAGATTTCGTAGCTCGAGTCATTTCGCGCTTTCCCGGAGGGCCAGGTATGGCCTCTACAATAAAGCCTATGCTTTTTAAATCTCGTTTGAATTGGCCCATCGCACAGTAAGTTACTAATACACCTCCTACTTTTAGTGCCTTAAAGAGTTTTTCGAAAATGGTTTTATCCCACATTTCAGCTTGTGCCCTTGGGCCAAAAGCGTCAAAATAAACAAGGTCAATTTGATTTTCTAGCGCAAGGTGCTGTATCGGTTCTTGAATTTTTTCAAGCTGAAAAAAGGATGCAACCCTTGATTTTTCACCATAGGGCACCTCCATTAAGTGGCGATACGCCTCTTTTTCTGATGCTGAAGTTGCGTAATTGAGCTGCTGCCATATTTCTTGCGGGACAGGATGCGTTTCAAAACCTAAATAATGCAGAGATGCACTGGGCATTTTTCCCATTTCTTGAAACGTCAGAAAAGCATTTAAACCCGTTCCAAAACCTACTTCTAACAATTTTATTTCAGTAGCTTCAGGATGCTTTTCTAAATGATATTGCAAACCATTTTGGATAAAAACATGCAGCGCCTCTTGCCTACTTCCGTGCCTTGAGTGATACGTTTCATCTAACTCAGGCAAATAAAGTGTATTGGAACCATCAGCGGTTTGAAGAATTTCTATTTTCATAAAAATTACAATTTCCTGATTAAGTACAAACCATCTCTAATTGGCAACAAGACCTTCTCTACACGTGCATCTTCACTGATCTTCAAATTGAGCTCGCGCAGCAAAACAGAATCCTTATCTTGATGCTTTTCTTCTAATACTTTGCCCGACCACAGCACGTTGTCAATCAAAATGAAACCGCCCGGATTCAAGATTTGCAAGGCTTGTTCGTAATAAGTGGGGTATTGCTGCTTGTCTGCATCAATAAAAATCAGGTCAAAGGTGGTATCGAGCTGTAACATGAGTTCAGCAGCATTGCCAATGCGGTAGTCAATTTGATGGGCAAAAGTTGAGCTGTCAAAGTATGCACGGACTCTATTTTCAAGTTCTTCGTTGATGTCAATGGTAATGAGCTTGCCCTTCGGTGCTAAACCTTCAGCCAAACAGAGTGCTGAATAACCAGTATAGGTGCCAATTTCTAAAATGGCATTCGGTTTTAACAAATGACTCAGCATACTTAAAACACGCCCCTGAAAATGACCACTCAGCATGCGTGGCTGCAATACTTCAAGGTGTGTTTCACGGTCTATTTTTGCAAGCAATGCTGAAGCAGCAGAACTGTGGTTACCGATATAATTTTGTAATTCAGAAGAAATGAAGTCCATGAGCGATACTGATTTGCACAAAGATACAAGAAGCTCGCAGCAAATTCCTAACTTTGTGGCTTCAGAAAAAACACATGACCGTTTCAGAAATAAGACAACAATTTTTCGACTTTTTCGAAAGCAAAGGACACCAAATTGTTTCATCCGCCCCTATGGTGGTCAAGAATGACCCTACCCTGATGTTTACCAATGCCGGTATGAACCAGTTCAAAGATTTCTTTTTGGGCTATCAAACACCGCAGCAAAGACGCGTAGCAAACTCTCAAAAATGCTTGCGCGTTTCAGGAAAGCATAACGATTTAGAAGAAGTAGGTGTTGATACCTACCACCACACCATGTTTGAAATGCTTGGCAATTGGTCTTTCGGTGACTACTTTAAAGAAGAAGCTATTGGCTGGGCCTGGGAATTGCTTACAAAAGTGTATCAAATTCCGGTGGACCGCCTGTATGTCACTGTTTTTGAAGGCGACCAAAAAGACAGTGTTCCGCAAGACACTGAAAGCATCAACATCTGGAAAAAATGGATTGCTGAGGAGCGCATCATCATGGCCTCCAAAAAAGACAACTTCTGGGAAATGGGTGACACCGGGCCTTGTGGTCCTTGTACTGAAATTCATGTTGACCTCCGCTCTGAAGCAGAACGTCAGCAAACCGCAGGTAAAACGCTGGTCAACCAAGATCACCCGCAGGTCATCGAAATCTGGAACAACGTATTCATGGAATTCAATCGCAAGGCTGACGGCTCTTTAGAACCGCTTCCTGCGAAGCACGTTGACACCGGCATGGGTCTCGAGCGCCTTGCCATGGCCCTTCAAGGCAAACAAAGTAACTACGACACCGATCTTTTTCAAGCGCTCATTCAGTCTGTTGTTAAAGTTTCAGGTGTTTCATACGGCCAACAAGAAACCACAGATATCGCTTTGCGTGTGATTGCAGATCACATCAGAGCCATTGCTTTTTCAATTGCCGATGGCCAACTACCTGCCAACAACGGTGCAGGCTACGTTATACGCAGAATTTTGCGCAGAGCTGTTCGTTATGGCTACCAAACCTTGGGCCTTAAAGAACCTTTCTTGTGCGAACTATCTTTAGTGCTTGGTGCACAAATGGGCGCGCCTTATTCCGAATTGCTTTCGCAAAAAGAACTCATTTATAAAGTCATCAAGGAAGAAGAATTAAGTTTCTTCAGAACGCTTGAGCTCGGTATCAAACGCATCGAGGACCTCATTACACAGGTTAAAGCAAGCGGTCAGCAGCAAATTTCGGGCGCTGCAGCTTTTGAACTTTACGACACCTATGGTTTCCCACTAGACCTCACTTCTTTAATTGCCCGTGAAAACGAGCTCTCGATTGACGAAGATGGCTTTGCCCAAGAACTTGATATCCAAAAAGAAAGATCGCGCGCGGCCACGTCTTTAGAAACTGACGACTGGATGCAAGTGCACCCAGATTGCAACACCACCTTTATTGGCTATGACCAACTGAGCGCGCCGGTTCAGATCATCAAGCACCGCAAAGTGAGCCAAAAAGGCAAGGTATTTTACCAATTAGTTTTGGATCAAACTCCATTCTATGCAGAAGGAGGCGGCCAAATTGGCGATAGCGGCACGCTTAGCTCTAGCAATGAGCAAGTGCGCATTTTTGATACCAAAAAAGAGAACAACCTCATCGTTCACTTGTGTTCTGAATTGCCTAAAGACCTCAGTGCCACTTTCACAGCTCAAGTCGATGCTGCGAAGCAAGCAGCTACAGCCAAAAACCACAGTGCAACGCACTTACTGCACCATGCTTTGCGTAGCATCCTCGGGACACACGTCGAGCAAAAAGGCTCTTTAGTCACAGAAAAAGGCCTGCGCTTTGACTTCTCGCACTTTTCAAAAGTCACCGACGAAGAACTCGTAAAAATTGAAGCGCAAATCAATGCAGCCATTCAAGCCAACATTGCACTTGAAGAAAACCGCGCCCTAGACATCGAAGCCGCCAAAGCAAAAGGGGCCATGGCCCTTTTTGGTGAAAAGTACGGCGATAAAGTACGTGTCATTGAATTTGGCGCCTCCGTTGAATTGTGTGGCGGAATTCATGTGCCAAACACCGGACAAATCGGAGTTGTCAAAATTACAGCTGAAAGCGCTGTTGCTGCTGGTATCCGACGCATTGAAGCGATCACAGGTACGGCAGCCATGACTTACTTTAAAGAAAAAGCAGCGCAACTCGAACAAATCGATGCCTTGCTTAAAAAACCAAAAGATTTAGTCAAGGCCATTGAAGAATTGCAGCTCAAAAACATCAGCCTGCAAAAAGAACTCGAACGCTTTGCCAAAATGCAAGCCCAGCAGCTCAAAAACGAACTCAAAGCAGAAGTTGTTGCCCATAACGGCATGCAGGTCTTGTTCAAAGAACTCAACACCGACGCCGCAACTGCCAAAGATATCTTATTTCAATTGCGCCAAGAATTTGACGCTTTTGTAGGAGTCATTGGCCACAAAGAAGCCGACAAATGCGGTATAACTATCATCCTCAATGAAGCCTTAGCTAGCCAAAACAATTGGCA
>JBILTD010000045.1:0-10912 GCA_044371695.1 Crocinitomicaceae bacterium
ACTCAGCTGCAAATGCCGACGCGTTTTATTTTGATGATTTTTATTTTGGGAAGACACTGAGTCAGCAGAACGAAAATTTGATCTTAACAGAAATCATGGCTGACCCAGACACGCTCTTCGGCCTGCCTGCTTCAGAATATGTGGAGGTATTTAATGCCGGAACTGAGCTTGTGCAACTCAAAGGTTTAAAACTTCAAGACGGAAACTCAACTTGCACCCTGCCCTCTTATTGGCTAGAACCCGAAGCTTATGTTGTGCTGGTTGGCACCAATCAAAGTAGTGGCTTTAACCTAGAGAACGCTTTAGAAGTCAGTGCCTTTTTGAGTCTGAACAATTCCGGAGAATGGCTGCGTCTTTTGGATCAGGAAAATCTAATGATTGATGAGGTCAATTATAGCGCTAGTTGGTACCCTGATAGCCTGATACTGACCGACGGTATTAGTCTTGAAAGAAGATCTTTAATAGACCCTTGTTCAAATGAAGATAACTGGAGCGCGTGTCTAGGTATTCTTGGTGGAACCCCTGGTCAATTCAATTCAATAAATGATACACTGCCCGATGAGCATTTGCCAACTTTGATTGAAGCAAATGTACTTGATGCTCATTATGTTGCGCTGGAATTTTCAGAACCGATTGATAGTCTGACATTGGTCAATGCAAATTTTATAATTGAACCTGTTCTGGGCAGTTTTCAACGTTTGGTATTTTCTCATGACAATTGTATTGACAATGCACAATGCTTGCTTGTTTTCAGTCAGGAAATACCGAAAAGTAAACTTTTCGAGATCCACATTGAAAATATAGCGGATTGCTGGTTGAATTTCACAACAATGGCGACAAGCACGGTGCGCTACGAAGCGCCTTCGATCGGAGACCTCAAAATAAATGAACTACTCTTTGATCCTCCTAATGAAGGCGAGGATTTTGTGGAGCTTTACAACAACAGTCAAAAATATTTAGATCTGTCAGGCTGCGGTATTCATAATGGGCAAGATTCCATTTATTTAACGGCCTGCAAAATTTCACCTCAGCAATACTTAGCTTTGAGTTCGGACACCCATTTTTTAACAGCATTCTACCCGTACGCACTTCAGGAAAATCTGAAAGAAATAAACTTGCCCTATTTCTACAATGACTCCGGAACCTGTGTACTGTTCAATGACATAACTATACTTGATTCACTTCGCTACTCAGCAAGTTGGCATTTCCCCTTGCTGCCCAATTCAGAGGGATTTAGCCTAGAACGGCTCAATTTCGATGCGTCTACTCAAGATCCTGAAAATTGGTTTTCAGCAGCTGAAAGTTATGGCGGAGCTACACCCGGAAGGGCCAATTCTCAACAGAGTTCAGCAACTGCAGCCGGTACCTTGAGCTTGAGTTTTCCAGAACTGAGCCCCGATCTCGATGGTTACCATGATCAATTGGAAGTAACTTATCAAATGAATGCTGCATCTTTGTTTGCAAGCGCGAGTGTATTTACGCTTGAAGGTCAAAAATTAAAGGATTTGCTCATCAATGAAAGTATCGGGTCAGCTGGGCAATTTTACTGGGATGGCAGCACTCAGTTTGGCACTTTGGCGCCAAGCGGAATCTATGTCTTGTATTTTCAAGCTTTTTCCACAAATCTTGGTGTATTTTTCGAAAAAAAAATCTTGTTCAGCGTGTGTTATAAAGCTTAAATTTGAACATGCCAAGTGCGTTCAATGCCATTGCTTTTTCACCGGGGTCCAAAAATTGGATTGCCAAGTTTTTTGAGCTTTATGAACAAGGGATTTTCACTATCGATCAAGAACTTATTGAGCAAGATGTAGAGAACCTAACGCATTTCATTTCTCACCAGACGGGCCTAATCTACGGCACCCCTAAAAATTTTATTTTTTCAAACGCCTTAGACAAGAAACAAATGAACACCAATGAGCAGCTTAAATTACTGCTCTTTGAAACCCATTTATTCACGTATCTCAGAAAAAAACAGCAGCAATTAGACCAGGCCGAATTCATAGATTCACTCATTCGATTTTACGATGACACCCGACACCTCGGTTTCTTGAAGCGCCTTCAACTCCGTTTTATCAAAGCGCCTTCAAGTAAATTAGAACTAATCCTAGAATCAAGAGTAAAAATTAAAACGGCCTTCTTTGGCGTTAACTTTTGGCTCAATCATTTGTCTAATGCGTTTATTTTCCTCGATGTCATTCTTTACCGTGCATTTCTTGAAGGTAAAGAACAAAAATTTGATGCCGCTTATCAAGGAGCTGCAATTTCTGTACTGAATGGGCTACTCTTCGCTGGTTTTACCGATCAGCAAATGGAAGAAAAGGAACAAAAAATCTTTAAGCATTTTTTGGCCTCAGCTGCCTTACCGCGTTCGATACTTGCAACCTATCAACAGCGCATTCAAATTGGCATTCCGCTCAAATTGCTCAAACAAGAATTAGTCAAAGACCACTTGCTCAGTCAAATAACTTATGAATATGGGCATTTCTTAATTCAGGGAACGCATGAAATCAGTGAGTCCGAGCGTCAAAAACTGATGGAATTAGGCAAGGTGCTTGAAATGACCGAGACTCAAATGTTGGCTTCTGAAGAACTTTGCTCAGCATTTATTGCACAAAGCAGTGCAGAGCAACTTTTGGTTTACAAGCAATCGACAGAGTCCAGCTTTGCTTACAAAGAAACAAGTAAGCGCTGGCTAAAAATCATCGGAAGAAACAGAGACCGACTTGTTTCAGAAATCATAGAAAGTAAGGATCTCATGGCCCTGCTTCAAAAATCTACCAAACAAGAACTCAGCCCACAAGAGAAAGAACAAGTCAAAGAGCAAGTTTATGACATTCTGAAGTCTATGCCTTCTTTGGCGCTTTTTTTACTTCCAGGCGGAACACTTATTTTACCAATCGTCATGAAACTCGTGCCGGAACTCATCCCCTCTTCTTTTAAAATCAATGAAGTAGAGAAAAAACATCCTGAAAATGAATTGTAAAATCCATATCTATTTGCTCAATGATCTCTTTTCTCAAGAATTGGCCGATGCCGAGTTTAACGGAAAAGAATCAGCAGACAACCTCAGATACGAGTGGGAAGATGAACTTGAAATCAATTCCGAAGTACAGGAAGTTAAAGAGTTAGCCGAAACCAACTACACATTAGCGGGTTATGACGAAAACGATGAAATGTTTGCCCATGAGATTCCAAACATGCATTTATTTGAAATCCACTCAGCTGATCACGCGCCTACCTTCGTTGGAGCATCCAAGAGTATCGTTGATCATTGTGAATTGACACAAGAACAAAATACCTACAAAATCTCTATCTTTTTGAAAGATTACGAACCGATGGCCAATCCCGTTCCAGGTATATTTATCGCCTCCAAATCTTTTCCTAAAGCGCTGATCCGATGATACTTCTTAAAAACATCATTTTACAATATGACAAGCCCATCCTAAAAGGTATCAATCTGCAAATCAAACGCGGAGAAATATTAGGGCTTGTTGGAAAAAGTGGCGCCGGAAAATCATCGCTACTCAAAATTTGCGCAGGTCTACTCGATGCTTCGAAAGGAGAAGTCTACATTGAAGGTAAAAAGCAATTACCTGCCAGACAATTATTAGTACCAGGTTATCCGAGTATTGCCATCGTTAATCAAGACTTCAAGCTCGATCCTTTTCATACGGTGGCTGAAAACATTAAAGAAGTTATTTTACATTGGCCACACAAAAAAAGAGACCAAAGGGTGCAAAAATTATTGCAGCTTTTTGGCCTTAAAGAAATTAGTCAAACCAAAGCGCACTTGATTTCTGGTGGCGAGCAGCAAAGAGTTGCTATTGCACGTGCCATTGCAGATCAACCCAACTTCCTTTTACTCGACGAACCATTTGGACACCTCGATGCCAATCTGAGACAAAGACTTAGTTCTTATTTAATGGACCTCAGAGATACAGAGGATACTGGGATAGTTTTGGTTTCCCACGAAGGCCAAGATGTTCTTGGGCTCTGTGATCATATTTGTATTTTGCAAAACGGAAAAATTTCTAAAAAATACCTACCAGAAACCCTTTATTACCGCTACAGTGCACCCGAAAAAGCAAGACTCTTTGGACCTTTAAACACCATAAAGTTGGCAGATGGCTTAACGCATTTCAGACCCGATGAATACCAACAGAGCTCAAAAGGAATTGCCCTTCACTTCGAACGCGCCGTTTTTGTTGGTGGCTTTTACCACAATTATTTTCGAACGACCAATCAAGAACGCATTTTACTTTATGCCTTTGAGCCTTTACAACAACTGAGTCATATTGAAATCAAAAGAAAATAAATCAAGCAGAAAAATCGAAGTGCTTGCATTTTGGCAGGCCCTTAAAGATTATGTCCAGCAAGGTGCTTTTCACCATGGCGCAGCGCTGGCCTATTATACACTGTTTGCCTTTGTACCTATTTTATATTTAACAACCTCTATTTACGGCCGGATTATTGGCGCAAAAAACATGCGGGTAATTGTTTCTGATCTGTTGCACGATGGTTTAGGCCTTACCGATTCAGACTCTATTTTACAGCTCGTAGACACCATGTCTTTGGAGAAACCAAGTTTTTTTCTTGAGCTTGTCAGTATTGGTGTATTACTTTATACTTGTTCCGCCTTTATGCTCTCCTTGAAGCGCAGTCTGAATGAGTTTTTTAATGTCACCAAGAAAAATCGACAAGAATCGAATCTGTTTATGGAGCTCATTGGCTTTAGATTTGTGAGCGTTTTGATGTTAGCCATATTTGCCTTGGTTGTTATCCTGTTTTACTTTGCCCAAGTCTTTGTTTTTTCAGCTCTAAATAGTTGGATCCATTGGCACAACGGCTTCATCGATTTCTCTTTCAAATTGCTGCAAATTGGGCTCACTTTACTTTCCAATGTTCTTATTTTCAGCTTGATTTTCAAATACATGCACGATGCAAAAGTCAGTTGGAAAGTAGCACTTAAAGGTGCCATTCTAACCGCTATTTTACTTTACTTCAGTCAGTGGATACTCAGCTATTATTTACAGCATTTCTTTATGCTCGGGCAACTAGGTATTGCTAATTCCATCTTTATGATGTTGGCTTGGGTGCACTATTCAGCGCAAATCATATTCCTAGGAGCTAAATTCACCTACCAGGTCGGGAAAGCCACAGGCGAACGCATTTCTTCATAACATGCAGTGCTATAAGAATGTAGGAGGTTTGCGGAATTCTAACTTCGCGTCTCTGAAAATGCTCGATGTATTTCTTATGGTCAACAGAAAGCTCTTGTTGCCGCCAATCGGTACGTAATAAAAAGACAGCGCCCAACAGTGCATATTTCTATTCAAAGAAAAGTAAGCGTTGGTCAATCTTTTTTCTTGGACATTGAAATTCAAATTACCGGAAATATTCCAGCGCTTCGTAAAGCTGATATCGCCACTCATGACCAGCGTCTGAACAAAATTCCAAGCAGCAGGATTTTCTATAGAAATTTCTTGATTGGCCTGAATGCTATATACATGTGAGAAATTGAGTTTCCACGGAATATCATAATAAATAGCCATTTCCGGATGCAGCGCATAATAATTGAAGTCCGCATTCCAGTCTTGTTCATTAAAAAGGGCACTGTGATCTTGTAGTTTTTTGCGATCTTTCTTAGGTGCTAAAACCATGGTGGTGGTTAGGTTGGTGGTCGTTAAACGGCCCAATTGTTGACCCGTTTGCCAAGCGTAATCTTTGACGGTTTGCCCAGTTGTATTCCAACCATAGGGGCTCCAATTGGCATTCGAAACAAAATTAATCCAGTTGGCTGGGCTAATTCTTAGGTTCAAAGACAAGTTAGACAACTTCATCGTGTCTTTAGTGAAATCGTAAAAACCAGTCACAGAAAACTGATCAATGAGGCGGATCTTTTTATAACCAGTTACGGTGTCTTGTGCTGACTTAAATTTAATTTCAGCTGTATTATTCACACCAAAAGTAAGTAAGGAAGCTTCTCGATTAGAGCCTACACTGTAAATGCTATTTTCAAATGGTGAATAGGTAATTGGTGTTTGATTGGGCCCTGCATTTACCGTAACCAACGGATTCCAACCAGGCGTGTATCTGTAACCAATATTTGGTGTAATGAGATGGCGTAGCCGTGGCTGTTTTTTGCCTAAGAATTTATAGTAGGCATAAAGTACAGTGGTTGCACTTATATTTAAATTCAACTCATGCGATATAGCCAACTGTTCGAGGGTGTCTACTTGAGTTTTATTTGTTAAAGGGTTATAACTCTTTTGAATTTGCTGAAAATTGATCTTATTTCCATAGCTCAAGTTCGGATTGATTTTAACTGCATTTTTAAAAAGACCTGAATTCGTTTGTATGGTTAATCCTTGACTAAAACCATTCATGAAGCGTTGGCCTATTCCCGCAAAGTCTGAATTTGCGAGCAAACTATCTTGAAACTGTGCCCTGTTTTGCCCCTCAAAGTTGTAAGTAAGACCAATGCGCTGAATGGTTTTTTTCCAGTTTTTATCAGCTGTTTCAAAAGCATTCTTGAACGGAAAAACGCGCGTTACATTAACGTTCATGACAGGGCTTAGCAAGGAAATCGTTTTGGCTTTTGAGTTTTGTCGCAAAGACATTTTTAAACCCGTATTAATCGGTTTTCCAGGGAAATTTCTAGCCAAATTGATATCAGAATTGAAGCTGTTGTTAAAATACTCTGGGTTAATAGGGTCTAAAGAATTTTTGGAGTTATTATCTGAAATAAAATTGACATTAGACGAAAAATCCCAGAATGGGTTGGACTTTGGAGCCTTGCGATGCGACCAAACAACAGTAACTTTATTTTGCTTCAGATTGGTCGGAAATCCACTATTAAATTGCTGAAAGCCCAAAGACAAACGCCCGTTGAAACCATAGCGTTTGGCATAATCTAGGTCATTGCGCAAGCCCCATGAACCACGGCTATACAGATTGGCATACACTGAGGTTTGAAAACGCTCGTTAATTGGGAAATACCACCCAAGATTCTGAAAACCAAAGCCATAGGCCGAAAGCGGAATAAATTCAGGAAAAAGTAGCCCAGAGGTGCGTTCTTTTTGATTGGTTGGGATAAATGCAAAGGGCAAACCAAGTGGGGTCGGAATACCCGATACATACAAATTCATCGGGCCAGTAACAATTCTTTCGTTGGGCACCAAGACGCCTTTACTCAGTTGAAAATGATAGTGTGGTTCAATTAAGTCACAGGTAGTGAGGATGCCTTGTTTGAGATGTAATTCTTCGTTAGACTGTCGTTTTGCGGTACCCATCCGAAAATAAAATTCATCTTGTTTGATGGCTAAAGCCTTGATATATGCCTTCTCGGTTCGGTAATTGAGCTTCAAAGATTCACAATTAATCGTTTCTGATCCTTCTGTGAGTTCAGGAAATTCAACTTTATTGCTGTCTTTGTCAAAGCGATATTTGGCTTCAATTTGGCTTGAATCGAGGTCAATAAGAATGTACCCAGCCTTGATCGAAAAACCTTCACTTTGGACTTCAGCAGCGCCATACAAATGAATGCGGCGATTTTTAACATCGTGAAATATCTTTTCAGTTGCCTTATAGGTGACAATTTGATTGAGACTTTCGCCGCTCACAAAAAGGGTATCTTGGGCCGTAACGAAACGCGAAGTACACATTATTAACAATGTGACGAAGAAAAGTTGTACGAAACGAAGTCGTTGACTCAAGAGTGGCTACTTAGATTTGTAATATGCAAGAAAAACACACAAAGCTACCAATTTTCAATGGCTTGCAAAAAAACGTTATTAGACTGTTTTTATTGGTTGGGCTACTCTCCTTTTTTCAAGTTGCGGTCAGCGCGCAATCAGGCAAAATCAAAACGGTTGTAATCGATGCCGGTCACGGAGGTCACGATCCAGGTTGTCATGGGGCCAGTAACAACGAAAAAGAAGTTTGTTTGTCCATGGCTTTGAAGCTTGGTAATTTAATCAAAGAACGCTATCCGGATGTCAAAGTAATTTATACCAGAACAACCGATGTATTCGTTGAACTTGCAGAACGTGCAAATATTGCAAATCGCAACAACGCCGATTTATTCATCTGCATTCATGCTAATGCGGGTAGTACCACAGCTTATGGTTCTGAAACCTATGTACTTGGTCTACACCGTACCGATGCGCAACAAAAAGTAGCAGAACGAGAAAATGCGAGTATTTCCTTGGAGGATGACAAAGGTGCCAAATACCGTTCCTATGACCTCACCCCGGATGGGATCATCGCTTTACAATTTCAATTAGCGGTGTTTCATCGACAATCCATCTTGTTTGCTGAAATGATACAGAAAGAGTTCAAACGCATAGGTCGTTATGACCGAGGTGTCAAACAAGCTGGATTTTTAGTACTATATAAAACCACAATGCCTAGTGTATTGATTGAAACTGCCTTCCTACCCAACCCTACTGAAGAGCGCTTAATCGGAACTGCAGAAGGTCAGCAGAAAATGGCTCAGGCGATGTTTCAAGCATTTGTAAATTTCAAAAATGCAACTGAAGGTAAAACCACAACCAGCGGTACCACTGAGCAAAAGCCCAGTGAAAACAAACCAATTGAGAATAATACTGTAGAAAGTAAACCTGCGGAAAGCAAACCTGCGGAAAGCAAAGAGCAAGTTGGTAATAATACGGAATCCAAAACAAATTTATCAAAGGATACCGGACTAGTTTTTCGGGTGCAAATTGAAACCTCTACTCAAGTTCTACCAAAAAACTCAAGTCGATTCAAAGGGTTAGAAGTATTTGAATATCAAGACAATACACTATTCAAATATTGCACAGGCACCTTTCCTAATGACCTACAAGGAGCAAAAAACTACAAAAACGAATTGATTGAAAAGGGATTTGATCACGCTTTTGTTGTGGCTTTCCTCAACGGAGAGCGCATCAGTATTGAAAAAGCGATTAAATTAGCAGAAAATAAATAGCTTGAAATTTTCAAAAGAAATAAAAGCAGCGCTCATCGCTATTGTCGCAATTGTTATCCTCATTGCAGGTGTCAATTTCCTCAAAGGAAATAGTTTCTTTGGCGGCGATGACGTCTATACCGCCTATTTTCCAAATTCAGGGCAATTAATGGTCTCTTCTAACGTCACGCTCAATGGTGTAGAAATTGGCAAAGTCCTCAGTATAGAATCTATCCCTACCGGAGATTCCTTGCACCGTGTAAAGCTTTCATTTAATATTCATAATTCAGATATTCGCTTGCCAAAAGGTACTGTCGTTGAAATCGGTGCCCTCGATTTTTTCAGCAAAGCACTGATTGTTCACCTGCCTTTAGCCGGCGACGGCAAGTTTTATAAAGTAGGGGCGACCATCCCAGGGCGATTGTCTGTGGATATGGTTTCGCAAGTAAAAGCCTACGCAGACCCTATTTCTCAAAAACTTCAAACCATGATGCTGTCAATTGATCACATGGTTGAGTCTTTGTCGTCTTTTTGGGATACCACTGCTACTTCTGAATTAGAGGGTAGCCTCAAACAAGTTAAATTAACTATCAAGAAATTGGGCCGAGTTGCCGATGAACTTCAAGGTTTTGTCGCATCAGAAAGAGCGCAGTTTGGCAAAATCATGGATAACGTCGAGGCCATCACACTGAACCTCAAACGCAGTAATGATCAAATAACTGGTATCATCGGAAACACCAAAAAAATTACTGATGACCTGGTCACTGCTGATTTCAAAGGCACAATTCTTGACGCCCAAACCACACTTAAAAAATTCAATATGGTCCTTGCTGAAATTGAAAAAGGGCAAGGTACGCTTGGCAAACTCATCCACGACGAAAAACTGTATACTGAACTTGTAAATACCAATAATGATCTTCAAAATTTAGTGACAGATCTTCAAGCACACCCTGAACGCTACGTTCATTTGTCGCTTATTGGTGGGAAAACAAAAGGTCTACAACTTTCAAAGAAAAACGAAGACAAGCTTCAAAAAATGCTCGACAGCTTGCCTGAATAATCGATCATCATGCAACAACTACTCTTTGGCGTCCTCACGCTATTCAGCTTTGGTTTTTTTGCGTTCAACCTGCGTAAAATTGCTCAAAACATTCATTTAGGCCAGGCCCTAGACCGCTCAGATAACAAAGCGGAACGTTGGCGCACTATGTTGCTGGTAGCTCTTGGGCAAAAGAAAATGTTTAGCCGCCCTATTCCAGCTTTGCTGCATTTAGCGATCTATGCCGCTTTTGTCATTACACAAATTGAACTGATCGAGATTTTAGTCGACGGGCTGAGTGGCTCACATCGTTTTTTCCAAGAAAGCTTAGGTGGTTTTTACACCTTCATGATCAGCTTTATAGAATTACTTTCAGTTCTAGCTTTCATAGGTACACTCGCATTTCTTGCGCGTCGCAACATGCTCAAGTTACCACGTCTCAATATGAAAGAACTCGCAGGATGGCCTACACAAGATGCCAACCTTATTCTCATTATGGAAATTGTGCTCATCGCCTGCATATTCACCATGAACGGCGCCGATGAAGCGGCACTTCAATTGAAAGGCAGCGGTGGGAATGGTTTTCTAATCAGTTCAATTGTTGGCCCTTTATTTTTTGGTTCTATCCAAGATTTGCACACCCTTCACCTGCTTGAACAAATAGGTTGGTGGGGACACATCATCATGGTTTACACGTTCATGAACTATCTGCCCTACTCAAAGCACCTCCACATTTTTATGGCTTTCCCGAATACTTATTATTCCAAACTAGAGCCCAAAGGACAGTTTACGAACATGCAGAGCGTTACCAACGAAGTCAAACTCATGCTTGACCCAAATGCTGATCCTTATGCAGCAGCTCCTGCAGATGTAGCTCCCGCTCGTTTTGGTGCCAAAGATGTAACCGACCTCACCTGGAAAAATCT
>JBILTD010000032.1:0-12223 GCA_044371695.1 Crocinitomicaceae bacterium
AAAAAAGCCACCATTTTCTTCCCTCAACACGGTTCTAAAACTGTTTTATTAAGATTTGCCAATCTTCAAATTCTAGAAGATTAAAATATCATTCTTCCAATAAGTCTGGTCTTCTCTCCTTTGTCCTCTGATAAGCCTGTGCTTCGCGCCAAGCTGCCACCTCTTTTGGGTTTCCTCCTAACAAAACTTCAGGAACTTTCATGCCCATAAATTCTGGCGGGCGCGTATAAACTGGAGGGGCCAATAAATTGTCTTGAAAAGAGTCCGTGAGTGCTGATGTTTCATCATTGAGCACACCAGGAATTAGACGAACAACTGCATCTACAACAATGGCTGCTGCGAGTTCACCACCACTCAATACATAAGAGCCGATAGAAATTTCTTTGGTGATGTAATGATCTCTGATGCGTTGGTCAACACCCTTGTAATGTCCGCACAAAATGATCAAGTTTTGTTTCAAGGATAATTGATTGCATGCCGCTTGATCCAAAACTGCGCCATCAGGGGTCATGTAAATGATTTCGTCATAGTTGCGTTCTGCCTTCAAAGCCTCAATTGCTTTAGAAATAGGTTCAACACACATGACCATTCCTGCGCCACCACCATATTGGTAATCATCGACATTGCGGTGCTTGTTGTCGGCGTAATCACGGAGGTTGTGCACGTGAATAGTAGCCAAACCTTTATCTTGAGCTCGCTGCATGATGGAAGCCGAAAATGGACTTTCAAGTAGTTGAGGAAGTACTGTAATTATATCAATACGCATGTGACAAAGATAAGTCAATTCCAAGCATTTTACTACCTTTGCACAAATACCAATTATGATCCAATTATCTGAGCGTTTACTTGCAATGGAAGAGTCTGCAACCATTGCCATGGCAAAAAAAAGTAGAGAATTAAAAGCACAAGGAAAAGACGTCATTTCTTTATCACTTGGCGAGCCTGATTTTCATACCCCAGAGTTCATTAAAGATGCTGCGGTTCAAGCACTCAAAGATAATTACACAACCTACACGCCTGTACCGGGCTACGACGATCTGCGTGAAAGCATTTCTCGTAAATTCCTCCGCGATAATAATTTGACTTACTCAAAAGAACAAATTGTGGTTTCTACTGGTGCTAAGCAAAGTATTGCCAATCTTGTACTCAGTTTAATTAACCCCGGTGACGAAGTTATTATCCCGGCACCCTACTGGGTTTCTTATCTTGAAATTGTCAAAGTAGCTGAAGGTGTTCCGGTAGTCATTGCAGCAGGTATTGACAAAGACTTTAAAATTACAGGTGCAGACCTCGAGGCTGCTATTACGCCAAAAACAAAAATGCTGATGTTCTCCACTCCATGTAATCCGACAGGTTCGGTTTATACCAAGGAAGAACTTCAAGATATTGCACGTGTTCTTGCAAAATATCCACAAATCATTGCCATGAGCGATGAAATCTATGAGCACATCAACTTCATAGGCAAGCACGAAAGCTTAGCGCAATTCCCGGAAATTTACAACCAAGTTGTCACAGTAAACGGTGTTTCCAAAGCTTGGGCCATGACCGGCTGGAGACTCGGCTACATTGGTGCTCCTAAAGAAATTGCAGCAGCCTGCGACAAAGTTCAAGGTCAGTTTACATCGGCGACCTGTTCAATTACGCAGCGCGCTACCATTGCTGCCATGGATGCTAACCCTGCCATTTTACAAGACATGATCACTGCTTTTGAAAGCAGAAGAAATTTAGTGCTCGCAGGCCTCAGAAATATTCCAGGCTTAAAAGTAAATAACCCAGGCGGAGCATTTTACGTTTTCCCTGACTGCTCAGCTTACTTTGGTAAAACAGTCAACGGCAAAACGATTTCGAACTCAGATGAGCTTTGCATGTATCTTTTAGAAGACGCATTGGTTGCTTGTGTAGGTGGCGAAGCCTTCGGAGACCCTAACTGTTTCCGTATCAGCTATGCGGCCTCTGAAGAAACCTTACAAAAAGCGGTTGAACGCATCGCTACAGCTTTGGCCAAACTCAATTAATATGTCTTTACAAGCGCTCTTCGATTCATTTAACGGCAAACGCGTACTTGTTTTAGGCGATGTCATGATTGACGCCTATTTACATGGTGCTGTCAATCGCATGAGCCCAGAAGCACCCGTGCCCGTTGTTGATTTTCAAAAAGAAGAACAACGCATTGGTGGCGCAGGAAATGTAGCACTGAACCTACAAGCATTAGGTGCTATTCCTATTATTGCAAGCGTAATCGGCCAAGACAATGCCAGTGAGCAACTTCGCCATCTTTTTGAGCAGGCTCAAATCAATACCTCAGCGCTCATTGGCTCTTCTGAACGCAAAACCACCATTAAAACCAGAGTGCTTTCAGCAAGCAAGCAACTGCTAAGAATTGACACTGAAGACCAACACGACCTCACTCCTACTGAAGCTAACGCTTTGAAAAATAGCTTATCAAAATGCTTAGAGCAAGGTATTGATGGTATTATTCTGGAAGATTACAACAAGGGCATCCTGACCAAAGACCTCATTGAATGGGTCATAGCAGAAGCCAATAAAAGAAACATTCCTACAGCGGTTGACCCTAAAAAGAAAAATTTCCTGAGTTACCAGCACTGTACACTTTTTAAGCCCAACTTAAAAGAACTCAAAGAGGGCCTAGACCTCCATTTTGACTACAGCAAAGAACCAATTGCGCTCAATATGGCGCTTGAAAAACTCCAACAGCATTTGGGCAATCAACTTTCATTTGTAACCTTGTCTGAACATGGCGTTCAACTTTTTGATGGCAAAAACCACCACAAATTAGCAGCTCATTTGCGTAACATTTCAGATGTTTCAGGTGCTGGTGATACCGTCATTGCAACGGCATGCTTGTGTCTAATCTCCGGTGCAAGTCCTCAACAAATAGCTGCCCTTGCCAATTTAGCGGGGGGCTTGGTTTGCGAAAGCCCAGGAGTAGTGAGCATCAATAAACAACTTTTACTTGAAGAAGCACTTCAAAACCTCTCTTAACTATGTCTGAAAAAGTAGTCAAACCATACGATTCCGGAAAATCCAAAAAAGAAGAAGTCGCACAGATGTTCAATAACATTTCTGCAAACTACGACTTTCTCAATCACTTTCTGTCATTAGGGATCGATCATCTTTGGCGAAAAAAAGCAGTCAAACAGCTTAAAAACCAAGCGCCAAAAGTCATTCTTGACCTAGCCACTGGCACCGGTGATTTTGCCATTGCTTCCTTGAAACTTAATCCAACAAAAATCATCGGAATGGATATTTCTTCCGGTATGCTTGAGGTTGGCAAAACCAAAATGAAAAAAAGAGCTTTTGATCACATCATTGAAATGCAACTCGGTGACTCTGAAAACATGCCTTTCGAAGATCATACTTTTGATGCCATCACTGTTGGCTTTGGCGTTCGCAACTTTGAAAACCTCGAAAAAGGCCTCAGCGAAATGCTCAGGGTACTCAAACCAGGCGGTACTGCCGTAGTATTGGAATTTTCTAAACCAAAGACCTTCCCCATCAAACAACTCTTTTCGTTTTACTCTAATGTCATGATTCCACTTTTTGGTAAATACATTTCTAAAGACGAAAGGGCCTACACTTATTTGCCAGAAAGCGTTGCTGTTTTTCCGGAAGGAGCCGCTTTTGTGAGCGTGATGCAAAAAGTAGGTTTTCAAACCAAACAAACGATTCGCCTTAGTGGCGGGATCGCGAGTATTTACATCGGGCAAAAGTCAAATACACAATAATACTACAGTCAACTCGTTAACTGCCAATGCGTTTAGTTATTGTTCTTCTTTTATTGAGTTCATTTGGGTTGCTGGCACAAACCCAAAAACAACAACGCTACAAAAATTTTGACAAGCGCTTTATCCATTTTGGTTTTATGCTCGGTGTCAATAGTTCTGACTTTACCGTTATGCAGAAACCCAATGCCTACAACCAATATCAGTTGCTTTCACTTACCAATGAAGCTCAACCAGGTGGGCAACTAGGTATTCTTACGACTATCAAACTAGGAACACCTACCATTCGTTTTCGAATTATCCCTACGCTCTCATTTCAGGAAAGAGTACTTCAATATCAAAGTTTAGACACGATCTGGTTCAATAACGGCGTTGGAACGCAAAGAGTCAATTCTACCAACCTTGAATTTCCCATGATGCTGCAGTTTCGCACCAAGCGCTACAACAACTTTACGGCCTACTCCTTGTTCGGCATGCAGTACTCCATTGACTTACAGTCTCAGGAAGATGCATCTCAAAATTTTTACAATCCCTATGTCAAAATCAAAAAAAATGACTGGCAAGGACAAATTGGTGCGGGTGTTGAATTCTTTGCTCCATATTTTAAATTTGGGCTTGAACTCAAATACAGTCACGGTTTCAAGAGTAGCTTTATCCAAGATTTCACACCGGTATCCAATCCGATAGACCAACTCTATAACCGAGCTTGGTACTTTTCCCTGATTTTCGAAGGATGATGGAGCAAATACAATTCGCTTGCAGCCCGGAACAAGCGCAAGACCTTACTTTTTTGACCACTAAAATCAGAAAAGAACTTGGGCTCAAACCACAACAACAACTCAATTTTCGCTGGAAAAAGCGCAGTATTGATGCCAGACAGCGTCAAATTAAAATCAATGCCACTTTTGAAGTTGCCATAGACCAAGAATTAGGTCCGCGCTTTGCTCCTTACCCTTTTTCGAAAGTGGCCCAAAATGCCCAAAATGTTCATATTATTGGTGCTGGCCCTGCCGGTCTCTTTGCGGCGCTAGAAGCCATTTTGTGTGGCATTAAACCAATTATTTACGAGCGCGGTAAAGATATCAGGGCGCGTCGACGCGACCTCGCTAAACTTACTAAAAACCACGAACTCAATCCCGAGTCCAATTATTGTTTTGGCGAAGGCGGGGCCGGAACTTACTCTGACGGCAAACTCTACACCCGCTCAAAAAAACGCGGAGATGTACAAAAGGTCTTAGAATTATTGGTTCAGTTTGGCGCCAAAGAAGACATCTTGATAGATGCACATCCGCATATTGGCACCAATAAATTACCGCAACTTATTGAAGCCATTCGCGAACAAATTTTGGCCGCTGGTGGAGAAATTCATTTTGAACACAAATTGACCAATCTGTCTCTCAACGGCGAACAAATAACCAGCATTGAAATCAACCACAAACAAAAGATTCCTGTTCAAAAACTCATTTTAGCCACAGGTCATTCTGCCCGAGATATTTTTGAGTTGCTGCATCAAAACAAGATTCAAATTAAGGCCAAACCTTTCGCCTTGGGCGTACGCGTCGAACATACACAAGCTTTTATAGATGGCATCCAATACCACGGCAGACAAAATGACGAATACCTCCCACCTGCTTCTTACAGCTTAGTTACACAAGTAAAAGACCGCGGAGTTTATTCTTTCTGCATGTGTCCGGGCGGCATTATTGCGCCCTGCGCTACTGCTGAGCAAGAAGTTGTTACCAATGGTTGGTCTCCTTCGAAAAGAAATAATATCTATTCTAATGCAGGCATCGTTGTTGGGATAGAACCTACAGATTTTGCCCAAGACAAAGACCCCTTTGTTTGTCTGAATTTTCAAAAAGAAATTGAGAAGCGCTGTTGGGAAGCAGCGGGCCAAACACAAAAGGTACCCGCCCAGCGCCTCAAAGATTTCGTCGAAGGCAAATTGAGCTCCAGCTTTCCGCGTAGTTCTTATCAACCAGGTATTGTGAGTGTCAATCTTCAGGAGCTCTTCCCGGGTTTTGTCTACGATCGCCTCAGACAAGCATTTCTTGAATTTGATCAAAAAATGCCTGGCTTTTTAACCAACGATGCTGTTGTTCATGCTCCTGAATCCAGGACCTCTTCACCGGTTCTCATCCCTAGAGACCCTTTAAGCTTAAAACACCTAGATATTTCAAACTTGTACCCAATCGCAGAAGGTGCTGGTTATGCTGGGGGAATTGTCTCTGCTGCCATTGACGGCCTCAATTGCCTTCAGAAAATTGCTTTAGAGAAATAAAGCCCTTAATTTTACAACATAAAATATAACTATGAAAAGCTTGATTTTCAGTGCTTTTGCACTTTTTATACATTTTAATAGTTTCGCACAACTAGATACCTTGTTTTGGTTTGTTGCTCCGGAAGTTGCTCAAAGCCATGGTGATCGTCCAATCGTATTTCGTTTTGCGTCATTAAATACCCCTGCAGTTGTCACAATTAGTCAACCGGCCAATCCTTCATTTCCGACTCAAATTATAAATCTTGCTGCTAATGATGCGCAGACCCTAAACCTCACCACTTGGATTGATATCATAGAAAACAAACCTGCCAATACCGTTTTGCCTTATGGTTTTAAAGTTTCTGCCACCGCTCCAATCATGGCCTATTATGAAGTCACGCCAACTTGTAATTGTAATCCTGATATTTTTGCCTTGAAAGGAAATAATTCATTAGGAACTCAATTTGTCATTCCGGCCCAAAATTTTTTAAACAATGCCTCTTATGCAAGATCCGGCTTTAATATCGTAGCTACAGAAAATAATACGGTAATCACCATTAATCCGAAACAGAATATTGTTGGACACCTTGCCAATATTCCTTTCAGTATCACCTTGCAAAAAGGTCAAACCTTCAGTGCAGAGGCGGTTTCAACTCAATCCAATCTTCATTTAAGTGGGTCTACCGTAACTAGTAATCACCCTGTCGCAATTACTATTCATGATGATTCAATGAGTGGAGCACCATACGGGGGATGCGCTGATTTGATGGGTGATCAACTGATTCCAAACCAAGTAATTGGGACGGATTACATTGTCTTGAAGGGTTATCTAAATGGGCCTGATAAAATCTATGTGGTTGCTGTTCAAAATAATACGCAAATTTCTATAGATGGGCTTGTCGTCACTACAATTAATGCTACAGAAACATATGTACATACCCTAAGTAACCCATCCGTTCTTATTCAAACATCTTTACCCACGCATGTATTGCACACTACCGGTTTTGGTTGTGAAGTTGGAGGTGCGGTTCTTCCGTCAATTGTTTGTACTGGTTCAAATACAGTTGCTTTTGTGCGTTCAACGAACGAATTTTTTGCTTTGAATATATTGGTCCCTACTGGTGGGGAAAACACTTTTACTTTTAATGGTACTGCTGGAATTATTACGCCAAGTATGTTTAGTTTTGTTCCGGGCACCAATAATGCTTGGAAATATGCGCAAATCAATGCAAGCAGTTTTGTGGGCGTTCAAACCCCTTCAAGAATTGACAACCCTGGTTTTAAATTTCATTTAGGAGTTGTTCATGGTGGCTCGAGCTCTGGCTGTCGTTACGGCTATTTTAGTGATTTTGCAGCTGCTCAATACCAAATCAACATCAATGACGAATCTTTTTGTGAAGGTGAAGCGGTTCAAATGAGCACAAATACCCTGACAGGCGCAACCTATAATTGGTCTGGCCCAAATAATTTTACTTATGTCGGTACGCAATATGAAATCCCACAAGTTCAGCTGAGTGACGCTGGTGCATATATAGTTTCAGGCTACTTACCCGGAACCTGCCAAATTCAAGCTGATACCATTCAAATTGTGGTAAATCCGAACCCTGCTGCTCCAAATATTTTAAGTTCAGCACCTGTTTGCTTAGGCGACACGGTTGCACTTTGGTCTGACGACCTCTCCAACCTATTGCATTGGAATTACAATGGTATTTCCAACACGGCTGATACGTTTCAAATTATTGAAAATGCAGGTTCTTACCTTTGTTCTCTGCAGGTAGAAACCCCTGCAGGTTGCTTCTCTCCTTGGACCACAACACAAGTTGACGTATATGACCCGCCTTTCGTACAATACAATGGCCCATCAACTATATGCGGTAGTTCCATTCAATTTACTCAGAATTCAAGTAGTCAAAACCAAGATCCAATCAATACTTATAATTGGTATGCTAACAATGGAATCCTTCTTGGGAACGGCGCAAGTTTTGATTATGATCTGCAAAGCAATAATTCTTCACAAGAACAGTTTATCGTTGAAGCAATCAGTAATCTAGGTTGTATTAGTCAAGATTTATTTAGTATAATATTCAATTCATTTCCATCAGCTAATTTTTTAGCAGAACCTTTGTGCGACGGGGTTTCGGTAAACCTAACTGATCTGAGTACTTGGCAAGGGAGTCCTTTTCCTGGCACGACAGTAACTCAGAATTTTTTGACTGGTGATGGCCAAACGCTCAATCAAATTCCATCAAGTTACCAGTATAACACTTCCGGTACCTATACAGCTACCCTTATTCTAATGAGTTCAGCAAATTGTTCTGATACAATTACACAAGAAATACAATTACTTACGGTTCCAAGTATAAGTATGAGTGCACAAGATACCTGTGGGCAAGTTCTTCATTTGAATGCGCTCGTAAATGTCTCACCAACCACTATTCAAACAGCTTTTTGGACCATTAATGATTCTTTATTTTTTGCAAATCCACTAACGACCCATTTAGAAAATGCTGGAATTCAGAATTATTCATACCAAATTACTTTAACGAACGGATGCACCTATTCGGCATCTGGAAGTATTGACATGCTACCATCAATTACGATCGAAGAATTGAACTTTCCAAATATCCTATCTTCAAAAAGCGATGTTCAGAACAATAAATGGGCAATTGACCCGCTTTTTGAAAATTGCGCAAGTTATGAACTGAGCATCAGTAATCGTTGGGGGCAAGAAGTTTTCAGGAGCAACCATTCCTCAGCCATATTTGAAGGCAACAACATGGAAGGTGAACGCTTACCTGAAGGCATCTATTTCTACATTTTCACTTCAGGCGATCATAAAAGACATGGATTTATACACCTCAAGCACTAAAGAAGCACTAACTTTGCAACATGCAAAGAGTAGTCGTTGGTCTTTCTGGTGGTGTTGATTCAAGTGTTACTGCATATCTTTTACAACAACAAGGATATGAAGTGATTGGCATGTTTATGCGCAATTGGCACGACGAAAGTGTAACGCTTTCAGATGAGTGCCCTTGGATCGATGATTCTAATGATGCCCTACTTATTGCCCAACAACTCGGCATTCCTTTTCAAGTCATCGATTTATCAGAGCAGTACAAAGAACGCATCGTCAATTACATGTTCAAAGAATACGAAGCTGGGCGCACACCAAACCCAGACGTTCTTTGTAACCGCGAAATAAAGTTTGACGTTTTTCTCAATGCCGCTCTAGAACTAGGCGCTGACTTCGTGGCAACCGGCCACTATTGTCAAAAAAGAGAAAATACTGACGGTACATTTAGCTTACTAGCTGGTGCCGACCCAAATAAAGATCAATCTTATTTTTTGTGTCAGCTGCGTCAAGCACAATTAGCCAAAGCACTATTTCCGATTGGGCACCTTCAAAAAGCCGAGGTAAGAGCTATCGCTGAAGCACAAGGTCTGGTTACTGCCAACAAAAAAGATTCTCAGGGTTTATGTTTTGTGGGTAAAATTGCCTTGCCAACTTTTCTTCAGCAGCAATTGGCACCCAAACAAGGACCTATCATCGAGGTTTCACCTGAACTCGAACAATTCAAGACTTATCAGCAACTCCAACCAACGCCAGAGAATATTGAAGCTCTAGCAACTGCATTTCATTATCAATTATCAGACGGAGTTGAAGTAACCACACATCAAGGCGCGCATTATTACACGATTGGCCAGCGCAAAGGCTTACACATTGGCGGCAGACCTGAACCTAGTTTCGTTATTGGCATTGATACCAAACAAAATATTGTTTACAGCGGCCAGACTGAAAAACATCCGGGACTCAATCGCTGGGCTTTGAAACTTGAAAAAGAAGAGATTTCTTGGTTTAACAAGCACGAAGCATTTGAAAAAGAAAGCACCCTTCGCTGTCAGGTAAGAATTCGATACCGACAACCGCTTCAAATTGCCACCCTGATTAAAAAAGAGACGGATTATTATATTTTATTCGAGTCTTTGCAAAAAGGCATTACTCCTGGGCAGTTTGCAGCTTGGTATCAAGGTCAAGAATTATTGGGAAGCGGCGTGATTGCCCATTAATTTTTAAGGCATAAAAAAAGACCACGTAAGGCGGTCTTTTCTATCTAAAAAACAACAATTTTATTGCTGAATATCGAAGTTGGGTATTAGTTTAAAATCAAGGCAAAAGCTTGTGGCTCTTCAATTAACTTGATTTCTGTGTTGCGAATACTATCTAGTAAGTCAGCAACTTCAAAAATATTGAGTGAGCTTTGCGTTCCAAGTTCACGGTGCTGATCTAGTTTAAGCTTCGCTTGGCGAAGTGATTTAGTGCGGAGTGATTGTATGCTTGTTGTCATGTTTGTTTGTTT
This sequence comes from Crocinitomicaceae bacterium, assembly GCA_044371695.1. GTDB lineage: Bacteria > Bacteroidota > Bacteroidia > Flavobacteriales_D > Crocinitomicaceae > UBA952. The sequence goes on from JBILTD010000032.1 coordinate 10,362, forward strand.
TGGGTGCTCTTACGCCCGCTTTGATTTCAAAGTTTCATTTTGAGCAAGTTTTTTCATGCAACAAAGTAAATGATGATAGTTATCTTTCTTATTAACAATGCTTTAAGCCAATAATTATAAATGGCATTTTTTCAACATTTTTCAAATTCAACTCCCTAAAAATTGTCAATAAACGTTATCTTGGTTGTGCTTATCTTTGCGTTGTGAAAAAATTAATTTATCCACTGTTCTTTGTTTTGGCAGCTTGCCAGAATGAAGCTATAGACACCACCGCTCCTGTTCAAGAAGAACAGTTACCCACTAAAGGCAAACAAAGTCTTGCACAATATGCTGAGCGCATGATGAGGGCCAAACTTGGCATTCAAGCCGACGAGCAACTTGATTACAAAATATACAAAGCCCAACTCGATGCCGACGGCATTGAAGACGCCATTATTACTTTAAATCGCAAAGACTTTGCCATGAAAGAAGCCATGGCCTCGCCTAACCCAGCCAAACGCGCCGAACTCGGCTTTATGGGCAACTTCAATTATTTCTTCTTTTTTGATGGTAAACTTGATATGTTGTCACCACCGATAGCCATTCCTTCTTCCCCACTTTTGCCGCTTGATGTCACCTTTGAAAACATTAGCTCCGCTGACTACAAAGACATTCTCATTGATTTTCGCATTCGCAATGCGAGTTACAAAGACTTTTATACAGTCAGTAATCATACCCCTCGTCGTATTTTTCAATTTAAAAATTTTGACGGCTTAGGCACAGCTACAACAGAAGCGTATCATTTTGAATTTGGTGCAGGCTCATACGGGCCTCAAAAGAATATTTTTGTCATGGAAGCTCAATTGGGCGCACTGCCACAAGGTGAGGATAAAAATACCTTTATTCCAACACTAAAAACGCTTGAAAAAATCAAGTATACTTTCTTTTACTTGACAAAAGAAGGTAAATATGCAACGCTTGATCAGCGCTAATTTTAGAAATTTCCTCTAAGCGTCAGCATGAAATTTCTTCCTGGGGCTGAGATATTCGAAGCAAATAATCTGTAGTTCGTATCTAAGATATTTTCGCAGGCCGCTTGAATGCTGAAATTTTGATTAACTGAATAATTCAATCTTAGATTCAAGGTATACCAGCTTGGCATTCCGTTTGGCGTTGCAAAAGCGAAGTTATCTTCTCCAATTAAATTATAATCTTCTAGTTTTTTCCAACCGGAATACTGCACAAAAAATTCAGCGCGCACTTTTGTTTTCTGATAAATCAAGGATGCTTTACCAAAAGCCGGAGCCACATGATCTAAAGGATAAGGAATGGTATCGGTTAGGATACGACCATGCGTGAAATTATAAGTGGCTTGCAACGAAAAGTTATTGGTTATTTTTGCATTTAATAGAAGCTCAGCGCCTAGCACTCTGGCTCTTGCTGCATTCGTTGTAGTGAGGACTGCGCTCATTTCGCCATCGTAAAGCACACTATCTGAGCCATTAAAGGTTCCGTTTTGAACGGTAAGTGCATTGGTCAAATAGGTCGCATACAAATTAGTAGCAACCGTGAGTCGCTTATTCAATGCATACTGAATCCCTAACTCTCCATTGTAAGCATATTCACTTTTTAAATTTGGATTTGGTACAATTACGCTTCCTGGTACAGATTCAAAGACCTTCGTTAGGTCATCGACATTCGGTGCTCTGAAGGCCGTTGAACCATTCAAGGTCAACTTCCAATTTTTAGTCGGTAAATAAATCAGACCTAAATTTCCATTTAATGCCAAATGATTTTGCTCAATCGAACTAAAGGGAAATGGAAAGAAAGTTTGGTCAATGAACTGGGCGTTCAAAGCTACTTGAGACAAACGCAGTCCATCA
>JBILTD010000033.1:0-12207 GCA_044371695.1 Crocinitomicaceae bacterium
CGTAGCAGTGGCTGTGTAGGTGATGTCATTTTGAGGTGTAGAGATGACGTTTACACCGCTTGTTGTATTTAAGAAATTACCCGGTGACCAAGAAATGTTTCCGCTTGCTGTAGCAGTTATGGGAACGGTTTCGCCAATGCAAATAGTGGTAACATTTGGCAAAGAAATAGTCGGCGCTGAAACTTCAAGGGTCAGTTGTAAGGTATCTGATCCACAAGAGTCAGCGATGATGACTGTAAAAGTTGTCGTACTAAAAATTGTGGCGGTTGGTTCGGCAATATTTGGGTTGTCTAGCACATTGGCAGGGCTCCAAGAGTAGGTAGAACCTCCGAAGGCTTCAAGTTGGTAGCTATCACCAGGGCAAATGCTCGCAGTTGGTTGGATGGTGCCAGCCGTGAAAGCACCAATATTGACTGTTACCGTAACAGAATCTGGGGTAAAACAGCCTGTAGAATCATATGCTACTAATAAAACATCATAAACACCCGGCGTTGTGTAAGCGTGAATCGGCTCGTAGGCATTTGAGGTTGTGCCATCACCAAAGTCCCAGAAAAAAGAGTTGGCGTTTTGGGAGTTGTTGTCAAAAAATACACTCTGAGGAATGCAAATTAATGGGGCTGGTTGTGCTGCAATAGCTTCAATGGTACTGAGTTCAAATTTAAAACAAGCCAAATTGCAATTCGAACTCTGATTAGTTGCAGACCAAACACCTGGTGTACTTGTAAAACCGAAGTCATTGCCACCACAAGCACCACAAACAGCGTGGTAAATTCTACCTTGGTTGTCAAAGCGGCTTGTACCGCCATCGACATGATTTGAGCTACTATTTTGCCCACCCATAAAGGTAGCATACTTCAATGCAGACGCGTCTTGATCTAATACGGCAATATAAAAGTTAGAGCCATTGGTATTGAGCTGGTAGGCATCAAGGGTTACCGGGAAATTAGTTGTTGTTGAAAATGAAGCTTGTCCGTATAACTGATTGAGTTGCCCTCCCCAACCTGCCAAGTAAATATCATAGCAGTCAGAAATTAAGAAAGCAGTAGGTGAGAGTTCAACATTACCCGTTCCAGCGCCAATCATGGTTGTCCAAGAAATGGTGCTCAGGTCTGTGCTGTATTTTCTGATAAACTGCCCAGAGTTAGCATTGCCGTAACAACCCGGAGAAATCGCCCAAGCGGACTGAGACTGCCCGTAGACATAAACAGCATTGTTGACGTCGGTGCGCACGAAATAGGTTTGGTCGTATTCGGCTTGCCCCATGTAGGTACCTGATTGCAAAGCTCCACTTGCCGAATTGATGCGTATCGTGTAGCCATCCGCACTTCCACCATTAAATGATAAATCATTGCCACCAGTTATGGTTAAAGATGTTGAAGTTGTTCCGCCGGCAACATAGACGCTTCCATTACTTCCAGTTGTTATTGAGTTCCCAGATTCATTGCCGCTTCCGCCAAAATAGGAGCTCCAGATTAATTGAGAAAGCCCCGTATTTAATTTAAAAACAACAGCATCTTGGGTTCCGTTGAGCGTATTTTGAAAAGCGTTCTGAGTTGGGAAATTGGTTGACGTTGTGGTACTTGAAACATAGACATTTTGATTGGCATCTAATACGATTTCGCCTCTGAATTGATCGCCGTAGTTATAGAATAAACTCGCTGAATTTAAACCGTCAGTACTGCTTCCACCCACGTAAGTAGAGGCGAGCAGTGCTGTACCTGCCGCATTGAAGCGCGCAATATAGATGTCAGAGCCATTGAATTCAAGCGAATTTTGCAATTGGTAAGGCCCGCCATTGAAACTGTTATCATAGGATTGGCCCGCCATTGGGAAGTTGGTAGAGGAGGTCACGCCATAAACGAAAAGTTCACCATTAGGAGCACATACAAGGCTGTGCGGCGTTTCGTTTCCAGAGCCACCTAAATAAGTGGAGTAAAGCAATGCTGTTCCTGTCGCATTGAATTTTGTGATGGAAACGTCCATTGGAAAGGTGCCCGTTCCTGAATTGTAACTAGCGTCAAAGACACCAACCGTTGTCGGATAACCAGAACCAAAGACAATTCCACCTCCAAACAAGTTGCCATTGACATCGGGCGTAGCTGTAAAGCCCCAGTTGTCTATAGGTGAACCCGTAAACGTTGAAAAAGTTAAGCTCGGGTCAATGTAAAGCGTTAGATCTGGGTCATAGTTTTCAGAAAGTACAAAATCGATTTGACCATCTTGAAGCACCCAAGAAATAGGCACTTCAATTTTGTCACCATTTAAATCTATATTCCAGGCAATTGGTTTACTGTAGGTTATTTCCCCAAAACGGTGTTTGAGTAATAATTGACCTTCAGGATTAATAGAAACGGCTTCAGCTCCTTGAATCTGAAAAGCAAATTGTTGGATATCGCCATGAGGCATTAACTCCAGATGAAAAGCAAGTTGTTCATTTTCGGTAGTGTAAATAAGCTTGCCATCTTGAAAATAATTGGGGGCAATGATTGTCGAGGAACCCCGCACCATTGACTTCCACTTTGAGGCGTCTGAACCAATGAAATAGTTGTGGTAATGTGCGCTGGAATCTTGGGTCTGAAAATTGGCGTTTTGTGCGTTGATGAATACGTGTTTAATGCAGTGGTATTGCCCTAGTTCTGAGTGTGCTTCTTGCGTATTTTTCTGCTCGTTGTGCTCGTGTGCATGAGTGGTGGCATTTGACAGAAAAAAGGTCATGCCTTCTTGCTCGAGATAAACTCGACCCCCTGAGAGGGGTAGGTTATATAAAATACGTGCATCCCATTGCCCCTTATTTGGATACATCCAGACCTTTTGCGCAAAGGTGCAATGCATCCAACTAAAAAGAAGGATTAAACGTATTATTATTTTCATGGTCTAAGTAAAATTAACACATTCATTACCAAACTCAAAACTATAAACTATTCAAAGCCCATATGGTTGCCAAAACAGCATAAAATTATTGTCCCGCATCTCAAAATATCTTTTATTTGTATTTCTTTTCTTTCCTTATGTATATGATGAATAAACTTTTTCTCGTAGTTAGCTTTCTGTTACTTAACGCAGTAGCTTGGTCTCAAGGGTATTTACGCTTACAAATTCCCGTAAATAATGGCGAATTAAAAATCCTAGCAGATCAAGGTGTAGCAGTAGATCACGGTATTTTCAAAGAGGAAAAATATTTTATTTCGGACTTTTCTTATGCTGAAAAAGCCATCATGGATCAGAATGGCATTGCTTATGAAGTATTAATTGCTGACATCGAGCAGTATTATGAAGACCTGCTTAATCAGCCGGAAAAACCTACAGATGCTGAAACTGAGAAAAACACGAGTTGTTCAAATACAAACACTGCCAATCCGTGGGCAAGCCCTGCAACGCCGACTCATTTTAACCTTGGCACTATGGGTGGCTACCTCAAGTACGAAGAATTGCTTGCAGAACTTGATGAAATGGCAGCGCTTTATCCCAATTTAATTACTGTTAAAGCACCAATTTCTAACTTTTTAACTTTTGAGAATCGCCCAATTTATCATGTAAAAATTTCTGATAATCCCGGCCAAGATGAAGCAGGTGAACCAAAGGTTTTGTATACGGCTATACATCATGCCAGAGAACCCATGAGTCTGATGGAGACTGTGTTTTTCATGTGGTATCTCCTCGATAATTATCAAGTGAATCCTGAAATTCAGTACATCGTTAATCATATGCAGCTTTATTTTGTGCCTTGTATCAATCCGGATGGCTATGTGTACAACCAAACCACCAATCCAAATGGAGGCGGTATGTGGCGTAAAAACCGAAGATTGAATTCAGGTGGTTCTTATGGCGTTGACCTTAACAGAAACTATTCATATGGCTGGGGAACAACCGGAACAAGCTTTAGTCAGAGCAACGATACCTACTGTGGTACTGCACCTTTCTCTGAGCCAGAGACACAAGCCATGCGTTGGTTGGTTCAGAATAACCATTTTATTACTGCTTTCAATGCGCATACTTATGCTGAGGATATCCTTTTCCCAATCGGGACTACCAATGCTGAATTTGCAGACCACCACGATTATTTTCAGACCTGTACCAATCATATGGTTGAGTACAATGGTTATACTGCTATGAAAAGCTCAGGTTTGTATCCGGCTTCCGGTGACTCTGATGATTACATGTACAAACTAGATATTGGAGTTGGGCAAAAAGACACCATGTTTGTGCATACTCCTGAGGTGGGTACAGCTTTTTGGCAGCCGCAATCTCAAATTGTTCCGACTTGCAAGGAAATGTTCTTTCCTAATTTAATTTTGGCTCACCTTGCTGGTCGTTATACCTTAGTGAAAGATACCGACCCACAAGGCGTAGCAAGTTTGAATGGCAATTTTACACATGAAGCTACCAGACTCGGAAGAGAAGCAGGCCCTGTGACGGTAAGCTTACTTCCTTTGCAAAATATTACCAGTGTGGGTGCTCCAGTTGTCCATGACTTAGCCATTCAACAAGCTGCAACGGCTAGTATTAGCTTTACGCTGAATGCGAGCATTCAATTTGGAGATACCATCAAATATATTTTACAGACAGACAACGGCTTTTGGCAAAAGAAGGACACCATTGTTAAAATATTTGGCGCTTTGAATTTAATAACAATTGAAGATGCCACCGACCCGAGCCAATGGACAGGAACTTGGGGCACCACTTCAGCTACCTTTGTCTCAGCTAGTAAATCTTTTACAGATACGCCTTCCGGGAATTACTCGAATAATGCCAATAGTACCTACACTTACACACCAACTATTGATCTTTCAAATAAAAGTGCCGCAAAAATCACATTTTGGTGTAAATGGAATATCGAGGCGGGTTATGATTTCACGCAATTCCAAGTGTCTACAGATAATGGCCAGACTTGGTTGGCTCAGTGCGGTAATTACACTGTTTTAGGCACATCAGGAAATGGAAGTGTTCAGCCTGCTAACAAACCACTTTGGGACGGCGTTCAGTCAACTTGGGTACTTGAAGAAATTAATTTGTCTGAGTACTTGGGTCAGCAGATCAAAGTGCGCTTTCAATTAAGATCAGATGGGGGCACGCGAGCTGACGGTTTCTATTTTGACGATTTCAGTATCTATGCCAATGAAATTGACGATACTGGTCTTGAATCTCTAGGGAATAGTCAGTTGTTGGTTTCTCCAAACCCAAGTCAACAACAATTTCAAATTCAGGGCTTACAACAGAATGCGCCTTACCAAATCATTCATTCGAGCGGTAAAATTGTTCAAAGTGGCAAGGTAGCTCAAGCAAATCAACTATTCGATTTGGAAGAAGCTGCGGGCATCTATTATTTTCAGACTATTTTAAATGAGCAGCCGGTTCGCGTTAAAATCATGCTGCTTGACTAAAGCGCAATAAAAGCCGCGATCTTGTCCATGTAGTTTTGATATCCCGCAATAAAGGGAGTAGTTTCGTGTTCTCCACTGGGTACTAAATAAGACTCTTTGTATCCTTGTGTTTTGTTTTCATAAACTGGTTTCCCATGACTTTTAACCGTTAAAAAGGAATCAGCTTCGCCATGAATCCAGAGTAATGGGATGCTGATTTTTTTAATTTCAGTAGCGTTGTCAATTTTTAAATCTACTAAGAAAGAGCCTGGCATCGAGAGTAGCGCCGCATCCTGAATCATGACTTCTGCTGAGGCAAATGGTGCTTCCAAAATGAGTTTACTTGGTTCGAGTGCATATTCAGTTGGGTGTGCAGCAACTTCACAAGCCGCGGCCGAACCTAAAGAAAAGCCAAAAATGACAAAGCGTTCTTTCTGCAAACCTTGGTCCTTGAGCCATTGAATGGCGGCAGCAGTGGTTCTGTACATATTTTCTTCTGAGGCCTTGCCTTCTGAGCGCCCAAAACTGGGGTAATCAAACATGAGTACGCCATAACGACCTAAGCCGCCTGTGTTGGCATAGAGTTTTTGTCTTGGCCAATAAAAATCCATGTGGTCTTTGTTGCCATGACAATATAAAATAACGGTGTCAGTTGCAATGCCGTTGATGTCGCCAACATAAATGGCACTCATTTTTGCCGAACCTTCTTCGAGTTCGACATCGAGTTGAAACTGATGAATCATGGATTCAGGCACAGAAAATTGCCCACCAAGATCAAGCGTCAACTCTCCGGAATAAGCATCAAGTTGGTAACTTTCGATTTGGCTCGGGTTAAACAAAAAGCTATCGAGTCTCTTGCGACAAGAGAAAAGACTGAGCGATAGGATAAAAAGAAGGAGTAATTTTTTCATGTTATAAATGATATGTAATGCCAAAGTAAAGTCCCATTGCGCCGCGGTTTTGAAGTATACTCGGATAAGGAACCACAATATTTTCATTAGAATAAGTTGGAGCCAAAATTTTTATTTCTGCTTGATATGACAATTTAGGTCTGATCCATTGATGTCCGAGTTGAAAATTAGGAATCCAGAGTTGTTCATTGGGCCTTCCCTGAGATTCAATGCGGTAGAAATCAAACCAATTGCTCATTCCGGCATAGAAAAAGTTGTAGTTTTTAGGCTGTTCCACGCAAAAGCGATCTAATTTCACAGGTTTCCACTCTTTTCCATATTTGAAATAGTAGTTTGCATCAAGTTGCGGCCAAATTCGGTTGGCACCCGTGTAGAAATCTAATAGAAAATTAACGTTGACTTGCCCTGAAACACCCATGCGGTCATTTTTCCAGATGCGTTGGGAAGCACCCACTTCAAATTGTCCAACACCGAAAGCCAAAGAGGTCGTTTGTAGTGCACCCATGAGGGTTGTTGTGTGGGTGATTCCTCTGCCGTAACCAATAGAAGTAAAAGGGATTGGAATTGCGCCAATTCCAGGAACTTTTGCCACCGGTCCACCAAAATGACCAGTAAGCACTTGTTCGCCTTTTTCTAAGGGTTCGACGAACCTAGCAGGAGCACATGCGCTTAAATACAATGCCGCAAGTGCGTAAAAAATCCATTTTTGCATAGACCAAATATAAAAAGATTAACCATCCAAATTGCTTACCTTTGTCTTATGTCAGGATCGAGTTATGGTCAAATTTTCAAGCTCACCACTTTTGGAGAGTCACATGGTGTTGCCATTGGCGGCATTATTGAAGGTTTTCCGGCTAATTTCGAACTCGATCTAGCAGCCATTCAGTTGGCTTTAGCTAAAAGACGCCCAGGTCAGTCGAGTTTGGTTTCGCCAAGGCAAGAGCCCGATCAAGTTGAGTTTTTGTCGGGTCTTTTTGAAGGAAAAACAACCGGAAGTCCTTTGGCATTCATGATCAAAAATCAAGATCAGCACTCCAAAGATTACACAGCCCTCAAAGACACTTTTAGGCCTTCTCACGCCGACTTCACGTACCAACAAAAATACGGCATCCGTGACCACCGTGGTGGCGGACGCAGCAGTGCCCGTGAAACCGCTTGCCGTGTTGTAGCTGGTGCCATTGCGGCTCAAGCGCTACAACAGTTAGGTGTTCAGGCCTCAACCTTTGTTGATCAAATTGGCCCGGTGCAATTGCAAAGCCCATCTTGGTCTGACACCACTCAAATTGAAGCTTCTGCTTTGCGCTGTCCTGAGCCAGCGGTTTCAGAACAAATGGAAGCGTATCTCAAAGAAATTCATGCGCAAGGAGACACAACAGGTGGAGCTATTCGCTGTATGCTAAAGGGCGTTCCAGCGGGCTGGGGTGAACCCGTTTTTGATAAATTACATGCTGAATTAGGCAAGGCGATGCTTTCTATCAATGCTGTCAAAGGTTTTGAAATAGGAAGTGGATTTTCAGCCATTTCCATGAAAGGATCCGAACACAACGATCAGTTTTTGGCGAATGGCCAAACCCTCACCAACTACTCTGGCGGCATCCAAGGCGGCATCTCCAATGGCATGCCCATCAGTTTTAGAGTGGCATTCAAACCTGTGGCATCCATTCGTCAGGCGCAAGCACTGCTCAATGCTGAAGGTCATTTACAAACTCAAGTCATTGAGGGTCGACATGACGCTTGTGTGGTGCCCAGAGCAGTCCCAATTGTGGAGGCAATGGCCCATATCGTGTTATTCGATTTTTATTTAAGACAACAAAGAAATACCCTTTTTAATAAGTAATTATGTTACAACGCATTCAAACACTGTATTTTATTTTAGTCATGATTTTGCTTTCTACTTTGCTTTCAGGAGTAGAAATATTTGGATTTTCGACGTCAAAAAACTACTTATCGTATTCGGTTTACGGCATTCAAAGCTTTAAATCTGAGGCGAATGCACCACTTGGCAAAGCTGAACATTTGGAAGGATCCATTTTGTTTTACTTCATCATCGCATTTGTATTATTTGTTTATTTTGTCATGATGTCCTATAAAAATCTCAAGAAGCAATTCAGATTAGCGAGAATTGTTGCCTTGATTTATTTAGTTGGCTTAGTAGCGCTTTTATTAGCCGGTAGTTTGGGCCTTCTTGTGAAAGGCGCTGTGGCTATTCAACTCGGTTTAGGCTATTACATCTGTGTAGTTGGCTTGCCATTTTCTTACTTCGCTTTCAAAGGCATCAAAAAAGACAAAGACTTGCTAGAGTCTCTAGACCGTCTCCGTTAATCTTATGAATTTTCTTTCAGTCGAACAGCTCACCAAATCATATGGTGAAAGACTTTTATTTTCAGAATTAACCTTTGGCATAGAACAAGGCCAAAAAGCAGCCATTGTTGCAAAAAATGGCTCTGGTAAAACGACGCTTTTGCGTTGCTTGTTGGGTAAAGAGCCCGCCGATTCGGGCAGTATTACTTTTCGAAAAGAACTGCGCATAGCGTTCATGGAGCAAACCGAAGACCTCGATCCCGAACTCAATGTTTTAGATGCGGTTTTAGCCCATGATTTACCCGAGATTCAGTTAGTCAAGTCTTACAACGACGCCTTGGCCGCTAACGACGAAGAAAAGTTAGGCGTTTTATACCAAGCACTCACTGAACACCAAGCCTGGGACCTCGAAGTGAAAGTGCAGCAAATCTTGTCCGTACTCAAACTCAAAGACCTCAAGCAAAAAGTAGGTGCGCTTTCTGGAGGGCAAAAGAAAAGAGTTGCGCTAGCCAAAGTGTTATTGGCCGAGGCCGAATTTTTAATCTTAGATGAACCTACGAACCACCTTGATCTCGACATGATTGAGTGGCTTGAAAATTACTTATCTGCTTCGCAACTTACTATCTTGATGGTGACCCACGACCGCTACTTTTTAGAGGTTGTATGTGACACCATTTTTGAATTAGCAGATCAAACGATTTATCGCTACAAAGGCAACTTTTCTTATTATCTCGAGAAAAAAGCTGAGCGCGAAGATCAGTTACAGGCAACTATTGAAAAAGCGAAAAACACTTTTCGCAAAGAACTCGATTGGATCAGGCGTCAACCCAAAGCAAGGGGAACCAAACAAAAGGCTCGCGTAGATGCTTTTTCTGATTTAAAGAAAGTAGCGACACAAAGACTCGATGAAGATGAGCTTGAATTGCCCATCAAAATGGAAAGGCTCGGCACTAAAATTGTCGAGTTTCATAAGGTCTCAAAATCTTTTGATGAACTCGTAATTCTTGATGACTTCAGTTATCATTTCCAGCGGCAAGAGCGCCTAGGAATTGTTGGCAACAATGGCACTGGGAAAACCAGTTTTCTCAAATTACTGACCGGTGGCATTGAACCCGATAAAGGCAAGATTGTCATTGGTGAAACCGTTGTTTTTGGCTATTATTCTCAGGACCTCATTGAAGTGGATCCGGACATGAAAGTGATAGATGTTGTTCGGGAAGTAGCAGAGTTCATACCGTTAGAAAAAGGCAGACAGCTGAGCGCTGCACAATTGCTCGAACGTTTCTTATTTCCAAGAGACATGCATTACCATTTTGTACACAAACTGAGTGGTGGTGAAAAACGCAGGCTAAAGTTATTGCGTGTCTTGATGCTGAATCCGAATTTTTTGATCCTCGATGAGCCCACCAATGACCTGGACATCTTTGCAATGTCTGTCCTGGAAGACTACCTCAGACAGTTTCAGGGCAGCCTTATAGTGGTTTCCCATGACCGCTATTTCATGGATAAAATGGTTGATCACTTGTTCGTTTTTCAAGGCAAGGGCAAAATCAAAGACCTCGTGGGCAATTATCATGTTTACAGAAATAGCCTACAAGAAGCGCAAAGACAGCAGAAGCAAGAAGCTAAGCCCACAGAAGCTGCGCCGAGCCCACAGGTTACGGAAAAGCAACGAAAAATGTCTTTTAAGGAGAAGCAAGAATTCGAGCAAATTGAAAAGCAGCTCCCTCAATTGGAACAAGAGAAAGAAGCACTCACGGCAGACCTTTCTAGCGGAACCTTGTCGAATGAAGCGCTTCAACAAAAAGGCGAGCAATTAGGAAAACTCGTGGATCAGATCGACGAACTCACGATGCGTTGGTTAGAGCTATCTGAATTAGCTTAAGATATTTTGCTCTTTGCCAAATTGTCTGTAGGACAACATGACAGCTAAGCCGGCAATCAATAACATGACACCGAATACGCTTAGGAAATAACCGATGCTTAAGGTTCCTGCAATAAGTTCTTTTGTTGCTAAAACCACATTGATAACAGGAATAAAGGCTGTATTTAAATTCAACTCAATTCCAGGGAAAAAGCCAATCATTGCTGGCAAGACCATAAGAATGTTTAAGGGAGTGATAATGCTTTGTGCCTCCTTGAAGCTTTTTGCATAAATAGCAATCGGGATCATCACCCCTGCAAAGAATACAACCAAAGGAAGTAGTAAAGCCAACATGGAAAGTATAAATGGCAAACTCAATATTCCGTGAATGACCTCTAAAATTTCTTTATTGGCGCCAAGATCTAGGAATTCGATGGAGATAAACAAACCCAATAAGGAGCAGCTGGCAGCTAACATTCCTGAAAGTACAACAACCATCATTTTACCTAATAAGATTTTCCAACGTGCAACTGGTGTTGTTAGGAGCGTTTCAATTGTACCCCTCTCTTTTTCACCGGTGAATAAATCAATGGCAGGATACATACACCCGATAAAACCGAAGGCGATAAAGATATATGGCAAAAAGCCCCCAGCCATTTTTCCAATCATTTTTTCATTAGAGGCGCAGTTATTATAATTGGCTTTGACCGGTTCAATTTCCTGAATCCGAATACCTAATTCTTTGAGTCTTTTTTGTTGTTCTATTGATTCAATCGCAGCATTAAACGCTTCAGCTCGTTCTGGTCTACCGACCTCTGTGGCATCAAATTGCCAGTCGAGAATGAGTGTTTTTTGATCAGCAGTATAATGATGGTACAGACCAAGGTCTATGCTTTGAGCCTTCACATCTTTGTCTAGTTTCAAAGAATCTGAATAAACCACAACCGTTTTTTTACCAAGGCTTTCTGGTAAGAGCAGCAGTTGTTGTTTGAGTTGTTGGCTATTGGTTCCGAATACACCAACTTTTAGTTCTTTTTGCTGCTCATCCTCCTCAAATGATTTTGAAATCTCTACAAATACGTTGAGCGTAATCGGGAAGACCAAAATCGGTATCACGAGCATGGTCATGAGCGTTCTGCGGTCGCGGAGGGTATCGAGTAGTTCTTTGCGGAAAATGCGAAAAATCATTGTGCTGAGTTTTGAGTTTGAACAATACGAATGAACTCTTCGGTTAAGTTTTTTGTTTGCATTTGCGCCTTGAATTCTTCCATCGTGCCTTGGTATTTAAGTTCGCCTTTATGAATGATAGCGAGGTCATCACAGAGGAGGTCAACCTCACTCATGATATGACTTGAGAAAATCACGGTTTTTCCTTGATCTTTACAAGAACGGATGAGTTTGATGATATTCTCTGCAGTAATGACATCGAGGCCGCTGGTTGGCTCATCAAAAATAACTACCTCTGGATCATGAATCATGGTGCGGCATATTGAGACCTTCTGCTTCATACCTGTACTCAATTTCCCGATTCTTTGGTGTAAGAAGTCTTTCATGTTGAGCAGCTCAAATAATGCTGCTTTGCGCTTTTCACGGGTATTTGGTTCAACATTGTAGAGATCGGCATAATAGTCTATGAGCTCTATTGGGGTAAGTCTTGCGTACAAACCGGTGGAGCCCGTTAAAAAACCAATGTGTTTGCGCGCTTCTTCAGGGTGTGCAAGCGCGTCTATTCCTTGGATTTGAATTTGGCCACAACTCGGTTTGACCAAAG